>DASZYN010000161.1:0-6544 GCA_035545435.1 Acidobacteriaceae bacterium
CCTCGAAGGCGACGTCGTCTGCGCCGGCAATGTCTACAGCTTCCAGCAGCCGGTCAACGTCAAAGATGTTCAGAAAGCCGTCAACGTCCCCAGCCCCGACCCGCCCGCCAAATGGATGTCCGAGCACAGCACCTGCGCCCCGTTATCCCCCAACTAGGGCCTTGTCCGCAAGTGCTTCAGATAGAAAACGTGTCATTTCGAGAGAAAGGGGCCCCAAACGCCATTTCAGTTTGGGGGTGGTGAACCGAGAAACCTGCTTTTCGCGCTCCTGATGGAAACCCTCTTGACGCCGCGCGCCGGCGGCTTTCCAATCATCCCGAGCTCATGCGCTTTCCCCAGCAAGGAGGTGAAACGTATGCGCCGTACTTCCGCCCGCCTGCTTTACTGGTCTCCCCGATTCCTCTCCATCCTGTTCGCCCTCTTCTTAAGCGTGTTTGCGCTGGATGTCTTCGGTGAAGTTCATGGAGCCGGGCCGATAGCGCTCGCCCTCTTCGTCCATCTCATTCCCGCGATCATGGTCATCGCGGTTCTCATCATCGCCTGGCGCTGGGAATGGATCGGGGCTCTCGCGTTTGCGCTGGCCGCCCTGGGCTATGCCGTCAGCGTGTTGCCGCACCACCTCGACTGGGTGCTGACCATCTCGCTTCCGCTGATCGTCATCGCCACACTGTTCCTGACGAACTGGATGGAACGGACACAACTCCGCGTCCTGCGGGAGCCGCACACCGGACACTAAGCCTGAGCGATCTTCCGGTCTCTTCCCTACCAGCTCAAAACCGGCGGCAAAAACTCCGCAAACAGATCGTCGTAATACGGCTTCAGTTCCTTCAGATTCGGCTTCGCGTGCCCCTTGGAGTAAAGATCGTACTGATTGAACTTCAGCACCCACTCCAGCATCGCCCGGTCCTTGTCATTGCACAGATGGTCGTACGCGCCGTGCTTGTGCCAGGGATAGAACGAGTGGAATCGCAGCATATAAAGCGCCTCGTCCTGCAGATACGGCTTCATCACCTCGGCGATGTACCCGTCATGCCCGAACGACATGTGCACGTTTTCCAGCCCGCAATTCGGTTCGTAGATCCCGTACTTCGTCTGGTATTCCGCAACATTCCGATCCGGATTCTTCGCGAAAAACTCCGGAAACACAATGTCCTGCGACCACGCGCATCCCACCGGGAACGTATCTCCCACCACGCCCCACTGCGGCTCGCCATACAGGCACAGGCATTTGCCCAGATCGTGAATAAACCCCGTCAGCACCATCCACCGCGGATGCCCATCCGCTCGAATCGCCTCCGACGTTTGCAGCAGATGCTCGATCTGCGTCAGATCCGTGTCCGGGTCGCTGTCGTCCACCAGCGTGTTCAGGAACTCCGCCGCCTCCCAAACCGTCTTCTTTCCCTTATTCAGGCCGAAGTACTGCTTCTCTTTCCCCAGCACATAATCGACGGTCTGGTTCTCGTGGTTCAGCCGATAGAACTCGGCGACGCCCGGATTGGCCTGGGCGTCGTACTGCCGGAACTCTTCCTTCGACTTCCCCTCCCGGTACCGGCCTTCGAGAAATTCATCCCATTGTTCAAGATCGCGAAGCGGTGCATTCGTCTGGGGCGCAACTGTACTCATCTGGGGTCTCCTCGCGCCTCCAGTGTAGCGCGAATGTCCAGCCCCCCGGCATGCCTGGCAGTTCCCCTTCGCTCCACCCCAGCGGATTGCCCCCTGGCGCCGCCGCATACAGAAAGCGGGGTCCTCCCTTTCAACAAGGAAGACCCCGCAATCCACTTCTACCCAGGTGGATGCTGGTTCTGATCCTTCACCTTGTCATCCCGACCGGCCCCTGAGCGTAGCGAAGGGACGGCTCTCGTCCGAATGCCAACGATGAAGAACCCTCAGAACACCTCGGTTAGAACAGCAACCTGCCTCCAACCTGAAGCACGCGCATGCTCGCCGCTCCCGAGATCACCCCGAACGAACTGGTGCTGCTCAACGTTCCGCCAGGATTGTTCAGGTTGACGAAGTTGAAGACGTTGGTGGCTTCTCCCCGGAACTGGAACTTCACACGCCCCTCGATACTGAAGTCCCGGAACAGAGAGGCGTTCACGTTCTTGTATCCCGGCCCGTCGAGGGGAGTCGGACTCACCAGGCCATCCAGCCCCGAAGGTCCGCCGCCCGCCGAACAACCCGAAGTCCCCACTCGGCAGAAGGCCGACGTGTCGAACCACTCCGCTCGCTCTGCGACCCGCGACCGGCTCGTGTCCAGCACATGTGGCCTCATGCCCGGCACAACATTCGGCCGGTCGTTGTTGTCTCCGTCCAGATTGTCGTCATTCCCGCTGGTGATGCTGAACGGCTGTCCGCTGTTCATCGAGAGATCCGCGGCCAGTGACCAACCATCGAGAATGGTCCGAGCCAGCAGGTTCGCGTGTTCGAAGTAGTTCGGTTTCCACACGCCATAGATCACTGCCTGATGGCGCATGTCGTTGGCTTCGCGCTGGCGTTCCAGTGGAAGGTTGTAATAGTCCTCCGGCTCCGTCGTCCCGCTGTTCCCGATGTTGCCCGTGGTCTGCATCGAAGCGCTGGAAAGAGCTTTGCTCCAGATATAGAAGCCGTGGAGACTCAGGCCGTGGCTCAGTCTCTTCTGAACGTCAATCTGAAGTCCGTGATAATTCGCCGACTGCCCGTCCTCGATCACGTACCCGTTGCTCATGTACTTCGACCCGGGAGCGGGGCTGGCGCAGGTGTTTGCGGTTTTGAAAGGAATTGCGTCGAAAGGACGACGGCAATTGACGTCTCCGGTCGTGTTCGCCGACGGATTGGTCGTGTCATAGATCGGCGCATTGCGGTCGATATAGAGCGGCAGCTTGCGCGTGAACTCGCCAACATAATTAATGCTGACGGCCAGATCCTTCGTCAGCTGTTGCTGAATGCCGAAGTTCGCCTGGATGTTATACGGCCAGCGCATCCCCTTCTGCACAAATACCAGCGAAGCCGGGGACACATAGCGAGGATTCGCCTTGTCGTACAGATACGGGAACGGGGAAACGCAACCGGCGAAATCCTGGCAATCGGTCGAGTAAATGTGCTGCAGGCTCACGACGTGCGAAAACGCGTTCGTCTCCCGCACGGCAAAGGGCTGGAAGTTCTGCGACAGCATCCATTCGTTGCCACCGATCGTGTCAAAGAACAGGCCGCTCGCTCCATGCAGTACCGTGCGCCCGTTGCCGAAGATATCCCACGCAAAGCCGGCGCGCGGTGAGAAATGGTTGTAGTTGGTGTCGACGCCGCCATCCGGCACTCCAGGATCGCCCGGGAACAACTGCCCCAGCATCGCATTGGGCGAAACCGTCGACTGCACACCCGGCTCGAAGACCGCGATACGACGCTGCGTATCCGTCGGCGCCGTCTGGACGTCATAGCGCAGACCCAGATTCACAGTGAGCGACGGGAACAGGCGCCAGTCGTCCTGAACAAAAGCGCCGTAGTTCCAGTAATTCTCGTTCGCATCGTCCGGGGAATCCTGGCTCATCGTATTCGGATGCCCGATCAGGAAATCGGCCATCGCCACGCCGGTCCGTGTGTAAGTCGCCTGCCCAGAGGCCGTCGTCGGAACTGCCGCGCTCGTGAAGCTGAACGCTCCATAGTTATTCAGCAGTGTCTGCAGTCGATCCTTCTCCAGATACAGTTCGCCGCCCGTATTAATGGTGTGGCGTCCTTTCGTCGTGCTGAAGACATCCCGAATACCGTAAACGTTGTCACCCGCCAGCGGACCCGTGATGGCCTGGCCGAGCGTAAAGAAGTTCGAGACGCTGATGTTGGGCAGAGAAGGAGTCCCCTGTACGTTGAGGTCCGAACCGTACGCAGCCAGAGAAGTCGCAGGACTGCTGATGCGCCCCGCCATCATCCGCGAATAGCTCAGCCAGATCTGATTGACCGAACGGGGCGACAGCGTCCACACGTCGCTGGCGTTCGCATTTTGCTGGCGATATGCGTAGTTGGACAAAGCCCACCCGGGCACATTGCCACCGGACGGCAGGATGATCTGCGATCCGATCGACTGGTAGTACTCGAGGCTCGTTCGGTGTTCGGGAATCAGCTGAACGTCGCCTTTGATGAGATATTCATCCGTATTATTCGGCAGTCCGATGTTCCCCACAAACCGGTTGTCGGGACTCGGACGATTGGCCGACGGCAGAGGCACATTCTTCGCAAGAACCGCCGCCGCAACCGGGTCCGGCGCGAAGTTCGGATCCAGATCCAGGCGGTTGCCGGGAACAGGCTGGTGCGTAACCGGATCGCAGACGAAGAACTTGCCGCCGTAATCCGTGCTGGATTTATCCGCGTTCGAAAGCTTCGTCGCGCATGCTCCTAAACCCGCCGTCGGCGTTGTGCTCGGCAGATTCTCTGAGAAGTTGCCGGCCCGCTGCAAAGCATCCGGCACCACGGTGTTAAAGTTGTGCGGGCTGATCTGCCGCAAACCGCCATAACTGCCAAAGAGGAAGATCTTGTTCTTCCACGCCGGACCGCCCAGGGTCGCTCCAAAACGGTTGATGTGCTCGGGAGTCCGGGTGTCCTGCAGATAGCTGTTCGCGTTGAAGTTGGTTTCACGGTGAAATTCGAACACTGAACCGTGAACTTCGTTGGTGCCGGACTTCGTCAGGACGGAAACCACACCCGCGCCCGTTCGCCCATACTCGGCGCTGAAGTTATTCGTCTGGACATTGAACTGGTCAATGGCATCCGGGTTCGGGATTACATTGCCCGTATCGCGAACGCCGGTCATATTAATGCCGCCGTCAAGATAGTAGGTCACCTGGCCCACCATGTTGTCCGTCGAACCGTTGATGATGACATGCTCCATCGGCAGCCCGATGGAATTCTCGTTGCTCACGCTCTGCACGCCCGGCGTGAGATTCAGCAGGTCGTAGACATTCCGGCTCACCAAAGGCAGGTTCTCGATCCCGCGATTGTCGATCGTGGCCCCCAGAACGGAATCCCCTGTATTCACCAGCGGCACCTCGGCCGTCACCTGAACCACTGAGGTCTGAACGCCAGGATGCAGCGTGAAATTGATCGCCGCCTGTTGCGTGCCGGCCAGAACAATTCCGTTCTGCACCAACTGCTGGAATCCGCCTGCATTCACTTTGACGCTGTACGGCCCCACCGGCAGAAACTCGGCATGATATTGCCCCTGGCCGTCGGTCGTTGTCGTTCGGGTGAAATTCGTTTGCGTTTGCGTGAACACAACCGTTGCGTTGGGAATTGCGGCCCCGCTTGAATCCATCACGGTGCCGAAGGCGGTGGCGGTCGATAACTGCGCCGAAGCTGCGATCGACATGGCACAGAAGACTGCGATCAGACTCCACAATCGAATCATCTTCATCACGTTGAACCTCCAGAATGTTCTTGTTGCTGATTTCGTTGTTCGTCCCTGCCTGATCTGTCAGCGTCCGCGTCTCCGGTCAGGCTCCTGTTTCTTAATCCCGAATGCTTCTGCTCCCTCACCCGGAAGGAATCTGCACAAATGCCGGCTCCACCCCCGCGGAATGAACGCCCACAATCACCGGATCCGTATGCGACACACGGATCTGGGCACGCCCGTTGCACATCTCCACCACACGCGAACCCGTCGTCGTGCCAAGGTTGTCCTGAAGCCGCCCGTTGCCCGCCAGCGAGAAACACACCACAGCCCGCGAATCCAGGCAGCGAACGCCGGCCGAATCAACCAGAGCAGCATCAATCGTTGTCGCTTCCGAACCGCGATCCCCCAGCGAAGCTGTAAGGCGTGCGGGCGAACCCCAGGTCCGCGTCTCATAAGTGAACCCGATGCTGTCCTCAATGGAACCGTCATCCGTGCGAGCTACCGCCCGCAGTTCGTTCTCGCCTTCACGAAAGGCAAGTGACCATCGCAATCCGGCGGCCGGGAAGTTATCCGGATCCCTTTGCCGGACGCCGACAGGCTTACCGTTGAGGTAAAGCTCGACGACCCGGCAATTGGAGTAGACCCTTACCTCGCGTTGCTGACCCGGCTTACCCCACCGCACCGGCCAGCTATGTCCATAGATATGGACCATGGGCTTCTCCGCCCACCACGACTGAAAAAGGTAGTAGCTCTCCTTCGGAGTTAGATCGCGCGCTACCAGGCCTTTTTGATTCACGCGAGGGATCGGGTTATCGTCCCGAAGCGCGGTCGTAAAGTCCTTGAAACACCACTGTGCTGCGCCCGTCATCCAGGGCAGCTTTGCGAGTGTCTTCAGATACCAGTCGAAAAGATCGCAGGCATACGTCTCGCTCCAGTCCCCGTCGCTGGAGACGCGCACCGGACCCCCGCTGCGCTTGTAAGCAAAACCGACCTCCGCAGTTCCCCTGCCCGTGCGAACCGCCGCCAGTGCCTGATCCGGATCTTCGGCATGGCGCCCCGCATGACTATCGGCGCCCCACTCGATGTGCATGAAGTGCGGGACCGTCCCGCGCGCCTTCTCCAGCGCGCTCTCATATTCCGTGTAACGACCGCTGTACCACCCCGCCCAGATCGAAGGCGAATAAACAT
>DASZYN010000162.1:0-5885 GCA_035545435.1 Acidobacteriaceae bacterium
ATCAGCGCTGCCACGCCCCGGCGGATATCTTTCGGTTGCTGATACACGTCCATAGACTATGCTGCTCCCACGCTTGCCGCAAACCTGTCAGCGGCACGAAGATGGTTCCAGAGGTTGTTCTATGAGGAAATACCGCCTGCGTTTCCCGGCCGTTGCTGCCGCTCTGCTGCTCTTACAGACGCTTTTGCCCGGTCGCTGGTTATGCGCTCAGCAAACTACGCCTCCCGGCACGCCGCAAACCCAGCCTCAGCAGCAGCCCGCCGACCAGACGGCGCCCGAAGCCGGTGGCCCTGGCAACGACAACGGCCCCATCGCGATCCCGAAGAAGGCTCCCACGAACACGCCGCCCCCGCCCCCCCAGCCCACCGTCAAAAACCCGCCCGGGCTCGGCAATCTGTCTCTCCGCGTCGATGTCCCAGTGGTCAACGTCGACGTCAATGTCATGACTGACAAGACTCACCAATTCATCCCCAATCTCAAAGAGGGCAACTTCCGCGTCTTTGAAGATGGTTTGCCCCAGGAGATCGTCGGTTTTCATCAGGTGAAAGCTCCGATCACCGCGGTTCTGCTGGTCGAGTTCGCCTCCACCGACTGGAACTTCATCTTTGATATGTGGAATTCGGCCATTGCCTTCACTGAGCAGTTGCGCCCGGACGACTACATTGCGGTCGTGACGTACGACATGCACACCACTATCCTGACTGACTTCACCCAGAACAAGATGCTGATCCAGCAGGCCGTCCAGTCTCTCCAGATTCCCACGTGGCAGGAAACGAACCTCTTCGATGCCGTCTACGAAACTCTCGACCGCCTCACCCGGATCGACGGCCGCAAGTACATCATCCTTGTCTCCTCGGGGCGCGACACCTTTTCCAAAATCACGCTGGATAAATGTTTGCAGAAGATCAAAGCAACGCCCAACGTGACCATCTTTTCCATCGCCACCGGCGGCGCGGGCTACATGGGCGGCGGCGGATTTGCCAGCGGACGCATGAACACCATCGACATGCTGCAGGCTCAGAACCAATTGCAGAGCTTTGCCCGCATGACCGGCGGCATGTATTTCGAGCCTCGGTTCACCGCAGAACTCCCCGAGGATTTCGCCGCGATCAACGAGTCCATTCGTAACCAGTATCAGATTACTTATAAGCCTTCGAACCTGAAGATGGACGGCACCTACCGTCGGATCAAGATTGAGCTGGTCGACGAGGAAGGCCACCCCCTGCGCATGCAGGACCAGAAGCATAAGCCGGTTAAGTACGACATTATCGCTCGCGACGGCTACAAAGCTCGACAGCAGGTCGAATAGACCGCCATCAAAGCCGATTCTTCCTGATTGATTTCTTCTGGACCCGAAAAGCCACTTATTACCAAAACGGTACAGAAGTTTCGGTACCTCCGTCACGAGTAACCCGCTGAGAGGGTACTTTCTCGTTGGCTCTGCTGCCTTGAAGTGCTATAGATGGACCATTGCCTCGGGACTGATACTGTGGGTGCCGAGGCGAATGGCTCTCTTTTCCGAGGAAGTTTGGGCAATGCATGACCTGATTTTTGCTGTCGCTTTCGTTGCAATGGTCGCAACTCCCGCCATGGTCGCCGCCATCGGTGGCCGCAAAGAATTCGATCCAGGCCCGGTTGCTCCCCCAATCCGCAGCCGGACCACGGTCCCACCCATTCGTGTCCAGCCCTTGACCCCGACGGTTCATCCGCGCACCCCCCGGAGACTCGTCACCGAACGCCGACCCTGCGTGATTACAGACGGTCCCACGCTACCCATGCGCAACGCGCGGGGCATGTCGAACCGCTAAATCAGAAGCCCCTGAAGCTCGGTTTCGGGGATAGGGGGCGCACTCTGGCGTAACGCCCCCGGGAACGCACGCACCACCGCATCTTCCACTGCTAACCTGACTCCGTCTGTATGGAACCCCTTCTTGTGGTGCTGCTGGGACCCACCGGCAGCGGCAAAACCGCGCTCTCCCACACCCTCGCCCGCCGTTTCCAGGGAGAGATCGTTAGTTGCGACTCGGTTGCCGTCTACCGCGACATGGAAATCGGCACCGCCAAACCATCCCAGGCCGAACGTCACGAGATTCCGCACCATCTGATCGATGTTCTGCCCCCAACCCATTTCATGACGGCGGGCGACTACGCCCGTCTCGCCCGCGAAGCCCTCGCCGGCATCTTCGCCCGCCGTCACCTCCCCATCGTCACCGGTGGCACCGGCCTCTATTTGCGCGCCCTTCTGGAGGGCCTCTTCGCCGCTCCCCAGCGCTCGGAAGAAATCCGCACCCGGCTTTGCAGCAGCGCCGAACGCTACGGGGCAGGATGGCTCCACCGTATCCTCCGCCGCCTCGACCCGGCCGCCGCCAGCCGCATTCATGCCAACGATCAGCCCAAACTGATCCGCGCCATCGAAGTCTGTCTTGCCGCGCGCCTGCCAATCACCCAGGCTTGGCAATCCGGCCGCAATCCGCTCACCGGCTTCCGCATCCTCCGCATTGGTCTCGACCCACCTCGCCCGCAGCTCTACCTCCGTCTCAACACCCGCGCCGAGGTAATGTTTTCCCAGGGTCTCGTCCAAGAGACTCGCAATTTGATCGCAAAATACGGCGATTCGCCTCGCGCCTTCGATTCGCTGGGCTATCGCCAGGCGCGCTCGGTTTTGCGTGGGGAAACCACGGAACCCATCGCAATCGCTGCCACTGCCCAGGGGCATCGCAACTACGCCAAACGGCAGCTCACCTGGTTTCGACGCGAGCCTGACGTTCGCTGGCTGCCCGCTTTCGGCGACGATCCTGCCATCGCATCCCAGGTCATAGGACTCATAGAAAAGAATCTCTAATCGTATGCCCGCCGCGCCTGCACCGCGAACATCGCTTCACCAACCAGGCCGCTTCCTGAGGTCTACGGGAACGCCGCGATTGCAAAATCGCCTGTTAAAAATCCCGTCGGCTTTCGCGCCTCTGCTCCTCACGCCGCTCGTTCTCCTGGTTCACGGCTACCATCCCTTTGCTGGCGACGCGGGCATCTACGTCGCGGGCGTCCGTCATATCCTCGACCCTTCTCTGTATCCCGTGAATGCAGCCTTTCCCACCGCATTCACGCGTATGTCCATCTTCCCGTGGATTCTCGCCGCGCTGGTCCGCCTCACACACCTCTCACTCCCGTGGATGCTTCTGGCCGCACATCTCGCTTCGATTGGCCTGTTCCTCTTCGCCTGCCGCCAACTCGCATCTCGCCTCTTTCCCGGCGAAAGCGCGCGATGGTGCGCGGTCCTCTTCGCTGCCGCTTGTTTCACGCTTCCCGTCGCCGGCACCGCGCTCTTTATCATGGATCCCTATGGCACCGCGCGATCCTTCTCCACCCCCCTGGGCCTTCTTGCCCTCACGGCGATCCTTGACCGTGCCAGGTTCCGCGCTGCCGTGCTGCTCCTGTTCGCCGCCCTAATCCACCCTCTTATGGGCGCATATGCCTCAATCTTCGTTCTTCTCTATGCTTTGATCGCCGCAAAGCGCGCGCGGCTTGCGGTTCTCGCCTGCTGCACTCTATTCGCAGCGGCTGCCGCCGTTTTTCTCCTTACCCATCCATCTGCAAACTCCCAGTCATACCTCGAAGCCCTCGATCTCCCGCAACACAGTTTCCTATTCCTGTCGCGATGGCACTGGTATGAAGTGCTGGGACTTCTCCTGCCGCTGCTCCTCTATGGCCACGGTCTGCGCAAACTCCGCCCGGCCGGCCCAAAGCACGCCCTCTGCCTCGCCTGTCTCTGTTGCGGGACCACCAGCCTGCTCGTCGCTGCGTTTTTCGTTTCGCCTGCCGGACCCTGGACCCTGGTTCCCATTCAGGTTCTCCGCAGCTTCCACCTCATCTACGCTGCCGGAATCGTCCTGTGCGGCGGCATCCTCGCGAAGCTGCTGTCTCGCTCGCGCCTCGCCGGAGTCTCCCTCATTGCCCTGCTTTTTGCTGGAGTGTTTGCAGCCGAGCCCTTCGCCTGGCCGGCTTGCAACCGCATCGAATGGCCCGCCTCAACCCCAGCCAACCCATGGCAAAAAGCCTTTCTCTGGATCCGCTTCAACACCCCCCGCAACGCTGTCTTCGCCTATAGCCCACAATTGGTCTACCTGCCCGAAGAAGATGAGCAGGGCTTTCGCGCGATTGCCGAACGCGACCATCTCGGCGACGACAAGGACGCCGGCATCGTCGCCGTCATCCCGCAGCTCGCGGACCGCTGGGCTCTCCAGCGCAACGCTCAACTTGATGCGAATTCGATGACCGACTCGCAGCGGATCGCCGCACTCAAGCCCTTAGGCGCGACGTGGATGCTCCTGCCGCCACAAACAGGAACCGATTTACCCTGTCCCTACCGTAATTCGGTGGTTGCAGTCTGCCGGATGGACGAATGACATTATCGACCGGGACATTCGCGCTCAGGTATGAAGGCGCATCTGCCGGGTAGCAGGGCTGCCATAAACCTTATTCCCGATTCCCTGTTTTACTGCACCGTCAGCGCAACGCACACCGCGCCCGAACAGCCCGGATCCGACGAGGTCGCGTTGGTGATCGCGGTACCATTCGTCGAATAGGCCGCAACCACAATGGTGTAGCTCCCGGCGGCCGTCCCCGGGTTCGGCGAAGGCTGATAGTGCAGGTAACGGTAGCGCACATTGCACGCCGTCAATCCCAGCGTGCCCGTTGCCAGCAGCATCATCACTCCAAGAACACGCAGCGCGCGGTGATTCTTCCTCCGCAGCGCTCCAAAGCCGCCCAGCGCCAGCACTCCGGGGATCAGAACAGCGTAAAGTGTGCCCGCACGCCCGGGATGTTCATTCTTCGCAAGAACGCCGGACGCTGCCTGCGTCGTGATCTGCAGCGCGCTGTTCACTGAGCCATTCGCTGGCGGCGTGGCAACAACGGGGTTGAATATGCAATCGGTACCGCCCGGCAGTCCCGAGCACGACAGATTGACCGTCTCAGAAAAACCGTTCTGCGAGGTCACAGCGAGATTGACCGTACCGTACTGGCCTGGCGTCAGCGATAACGAGGACGGATTCGCTGTCACTGTGAAACCCGGTACGCTGCCCGTCGCCGCCGGCACAACGCCAGTGCTCGCTGCCGAATTCGCAAACACGGTATTCCCGTGATAAACCGCGGTAACCGTCGTCGCCCACTGCGGCGGATGCGTCAAGTTCAGCGTCGCCGTACCGTCTTTCACAAAGACCGATCCCAGCGATCCCTTGACGGTCTCAAAGCTCACCGACCCCTCGGAGACCGGCGTCCCCTGGACGTCCGCCACTTTGGCGGTGAATGTCAGGGTTCCGGTGTTCTTCTGCGTCGACACCTGCGTGCGGGTAGCCACCTGGGCCTGCGCCAGTCCCGCGCCAGCCAAAAGGCCGATGCAAAGTCCGAGGTTGGCGGTCCATTGAAGGGCGATGTTTTTCCGGAACTGCAAACTCATTCGTGAAGAACTCTCTCCAGTCAGGCGTCCGCTTCAAAGCATCGCTGAACGGCCGCTCAATCCTGCCTGGCCGAATCCGTCGAGTGCTCCTGCGGTGGAAAACTCATTGTATCTGACCGTATGCACCTGCAACAGGTGAGCACATCCGCCGCCCGCTTCTGTCTGGAGTTAGGATCGAAGGTTGCCCATTTTTGCAGTTCCCGAGGTCCTTCATGGCCACGTCGCTCTCCGCGCGCCCTCAGTTGCAGTTCCTTTCTGCCCAGATCGAACAGCTCAAACAGAAGGGCACCCATTTCCGCCTCCGCGTGCTCGACGACGCGCAAGCGCCCGTCTGCACGTACGACGGAAAACGCGTCATCAATCTCGCCTCCAACAACTACCTCGGCCTCTGCAACCACCCCAAACTCCGCGAAGCCGCCATCCAGGCCAC
>DASZYN010000163.1:0-5119 GCA_035545435.1 Acidobacteriaceae bacterium
TACTACGTGGAGGTACGAGACGGGCCGCTGGTGTGCCGGCATCGGCCGTCGGTGGATGTTCTGTTCCGCTCGGCGGCACGGTATGCGGGGCCGAACGCGGTGGGCGTGATCCTGACCGGGATGGGAGACGATGGCGCTCGCGGGATGCAGGAGATGCATCAGGCCGGGGCGACCACCATTGCTCAGGATGAGGCGACGTGCGTCGTGTTTGGAATGCCGAAGGAGGCGATCAAACTGAACGGCGTGGATAAGGTGATGCCGCTGGAGAGCATCGCGGGAGGAATCCTGCACGCGGCGCGCTGACGCGTCCGCTCCGGCGTGCGACGAAATTTGACGTGCGGAGCGGTGAGAAGCAGGTCCCTCCGCTTCCCCTTCGTTATGCTCAGGGTTCGGCCGGGATGACAAGGTGAAGGAAACAGAAACGGCACACGAGCCTGGGGTCGGTGGCGTTCCGCGTTCATAGCAAGAAGTTATTCACCGTAACACCCTAACGGGGGAGTGCCGTGTGTTGTCCGATTGCGGTACATTCTCCCCGGAAAGTTGTAGATTGCCGCACTGGTTTGGTGACGGTATCCACCGAAGCGTTCGCTATAACACAAGAGAATGCGTGGTCCGAAGTTCGCTCGAGCGACCTCCGAGCCACGGCTCCTCCCCTTTTACGTTCATCTGCCGTCCCGGTTCCCGTCATTTCAAGATCGCCGGTGCGGTTTCGCTGGCCTTTTGAAGGAGCTACCGGGTTTGCGTCTCATCTCCCACCCCATCGTTGCGTCGCAAGCCGGGTCTCGAACATCGACGTTGCTGTCTTCCGTACACGGACACAAATCGCGAGCTGCAAGGCCATGAAGGAACTTCTGTGGGGCTCGAGACCGCCGGATATGGAAGGCGCGGAAGCGCCGCCACCGCCGTTTGCGTTGGGCACTTACGACCCCTTTGCAGCGCCGGAGCCCTCCGAGGCGCTCGATCTGCGGGGCTTCATTCACATTCTCAGCAAGGCGCGCTATCTGACGCATGTCCGGGAGCGGGTGGACTGGAAAACCGGCATCGCGCGCTGGACGCGATCGCGACAAAAGCCTTTGCTCTTTGAAAATGTGAAGGAGTATCCGGAGCAGCGGGTGTTCACGAACGGGCTGGCGCATCCATCGTGTATTGCGCTGGCGCTGGGATTTGGTTCGGGGCTGCCGATGTCGAGCGTTCTGATCCGGGCGCGCAAACGGCTGCGGGAACCGATGGCTCCGAAGATGGTGCCAACCGGGCCGGTGATCGAGAACGTGGTTCCGTCGAGCATGATCGACTTCTTCCAGTTTCCGGTTCCGCAATGGCACGAGCGCGAGGGCAGCCGCTATCTGGGCACGTGGCACCTGAACGTGAGCCGCGATCCGGATACGGGGCATCGCAGCGTGGGGATGTATCGCATGAAGGCGCTCGGACCGAAACAGGCGAGCATCAATGCCCCGCGGCGGAGCGATCTGGCGCGACACATTGCCAGGGCCGAGAGCAGGAAAAAGGAACTGCCGATGGCCGTGGCGATTGGCGCTCCTGAAGCGACGGTGATTGCGGCCCGCACTGCATGCCCGCATGGGATGGATGCCTTCGATCTGGCGGGAGCTTTGCAGCAGAAGCCGGTGGAGCTGATCCAGTGCGGACACTCCGAGGCGCCTGCGTACTCTGAAATTGTGATCGAGGGTTTCGTGCACCCCGAGGCGCGGGTCGACGATGGGCCGGTGTTCGACTACGAGGGGAAGCCGCATGCGCATTCGAAGGCGTATGTGTTCGAGGCAACGCGGCTGATGCATCGCGACGAACCGATCTTTCGCGCCAGCGCTTTAGGGAAGCCGGGCTCGGAGGATTATCAGGTGCAGGCTTTTCTGGATGAACTGAAGCTGCGCAATGCAAACGGTTCGCGTCTTTGGAATTTCGTACAGAGTCTGTTCAGTTAGCGGATTGGATCGAAGCAAAAAAGATGCGGCCCGTCATTTCGACGGGCCGCAACATTTTGATCGTCCGCACTCACTGCACGTTGAGGGTCAGCGTGGTGACGCGAGAGACCGAAGCGGCGCTGGCCGCGACACTGAAGGAGTGCGGCACGGGCTGCGGGGTCATGTGAACCCCTCCTGAGCCGCCGCAGCCGGTGGCTCCTGCCGCTGCGAGCGCGAGCATGCCGATCGCCAGCATCACAAAACGCCAGGCGGAACGGCGTTTGCGGAGGCCGAGACCCGCCAGCAGAACGCCCGGCAGAGCGAACGCCGCCATGGTATTCGCCGAAGGTGTCGCTGCCGCCGAGGCGGTAACGGTGACGGTGGCTGCTCCCGTGGCGACATCGACTGTGGGCGGGCCGATCGTGCACGTGACCGCTGGCGGAACATTGCAGGTGAAGACAAAGGCTCCGCGGAAGTTCGCAACGGGTGTCGCCGTGAGGGAGAAGGTCGCGGACTGGCCCGGACTGACGATTGCGCTCTGCCGATCGGAGTTGAGGTTGAAGTTGGGACCGGTACCGGAAGTGTTGACGGAGATGGCGGCGAACAATCCGTCCGCACCGCTGGGCAGAGCCGAGGTGAGATAGAGCGTATTGGCGTCCCCGACGGTGCCGTCGCCAAAGGTCATGCCGTGCAAATGGGCATTGGTGATGACGTTGGTATTGCCGTCTTTGAGCTTGCCCAGAAGATCGCCGCTCGCGGGATCGAAAGCGTTGATGACGCCGTCGCCCGCGTTGCCAATCAGGATGGCGTTACTGAAGGCGCCGAAGTTGGCGCTGGCCTGAACGATTCCCGACGGCACGTTCAGGGGCCCGTTGGAAACAAACCTGCGAACGAAGCTTCCATCGAGGTTGTAAATGTCGACGATGCCGTTGCCGTCTCCGGCGACCGGGTCATGTTGTGCCGCATCCTGGAGCGCATAGGCGACGAACAGCTTGTCTCCGACTACCTGGAGATTCCACGGAGCGTAGCCGGCGGGCAGATTGGGATCAATGAAGGCACCGGCGATGCCGAGCGGAGCGAAGAATGAGGTGAAGGTCTCGATGAAACCGCGATGGAAATCGGCGACGGCGAGATAGGGCGCACAGCAGTCCGGTGCGAGGACGGCGAGGCCGGTGTATTCAGCACCCAGCGACGAGTGATCAATCACGAGAATGGTGGTGGTTTTGATGTCGCCGCGATCGTCGGCGTACTCGGTCGAGATGGTTCCCTGGCGGGTGGCGAACAGAAAGGGAGTGGAGAGGCTGGTGGAGGGAACAAAGAGGCCGGTGGTGTTCGCGGCGACTCCCGTGGGATTGGGGGGGACAATGCCGCCGGGGGGCACGTCGATCGCGGCTCTGGGATCGCGCTGGTTGCCGGCTGCGTCATAGCTTCTGAACTGACCCTTTCCATTGAGGGCAATGCGAAAGGGCTGATTGGCCGAGGTCGCGACACCCCACGGATGAAGAAGGTCACGATCCATGGTGAGAGCCACGCCGGGGACGTTGGAGGCGAGATTGGTCTGCGTGTAGTTGTTGCTCTGCGCGCGGGCCGCAGGCATGACGGCGATGCCGGCGAGAAGAAAAAAGGCTGTGGGGATCGCTTTCGGACTCACGGTCGTTTCCTCGTTCTGAAAAATGGAAGCGCCTGGAGCGAGCGGGGCCCGGGCAATGACCATCGTCCTTGCATCACTGCCGCTGAGAGAAGGACCACAGGGGCTTACAGAGCGGATTGTAGGGATTGGATTCAGAACCGATGTCAGGGATTCGTCAACGGGGCGTCAAACTCTGGGAATTGCGTTGTTGGCTGTGACGAATGGCCACTTTCAATGGCTGGCCGACGGGAAATAGAGATGTTCGGCATTGCCGCGCAGAACCAGGCGAGCGATTTCGTTGGCCCGATCGCGGCTGATATCGCCGTCGCGCAACATACGGGTGAGGGCGACACCGAGCGCCAGGCGCGCATTGTGACTGGCGATCCAGGTGGACTCGGCCCAGCCCAGCTCCGATGAATACGGATAGCCATCGCTGCCGAAGAGCACCTTCTCCGGCTCGAACTCCAGCCACTCGCGCAGCCAGCTCGACTCGGTGCGCGGCGTCATGAGCAGGTCCTGGCCGGAGATGTCGAGATAGACATTGGGCTTTTGCAGGAGCGATCCAATTTCGCGCACATAGGGCCAGCCGCCGTGCAGGAGAACGAATTTGGTTTTGCGCAGGTGGGGATCGTTGAGGATCGGCTCCAGCAGGAGCAGATTCACGCCGGCCACAGAAAAGTAGCTGCCGCCGCCGGCCATCGCATGGAGATGAACCACCAGTCCGAGACGGCCGCACTCGCGTGCGATGTAGCGAAACAAATAATCCTGGAGGAGCTTGTAGTCGCTGAGGTCGGGTGCGCGGGACGAGCCTTCGCGAACCCAGCGAGCGTAGATCCGGGAGACCTGGGAGCGCGGAGGGTTGGTGAACTCGAACGAACGCAGATAAGCGACTTCGAATTTCTCGGCGATCGCGCCCTGGGATTTCTGGCGCTCGAGGGTGGGCGTGACAACTTTTTTGAGGTATCCGTCGAGCGTCGGTGGCGGCGACTTGAGACCGAGAGCCTGGAGATAACGATGACGCAGCGCATCTTCGAGAGCAAAGAAGGCGCGGCGGTCGGGTGAGGCCGCGGCCATTCCGCTGTTGTCGAGCGGGAACAGCAGGGCGTCGACGTAAGGTACCCACTGGAAACGGGGCGGCTCCACGCCGCGGCCCATGGCGACGCGGTTCGCCAGCATGGTGCCGATCTTCGCCTGATCGAGCACCCACGCCGGATATTGTTCGCCATGGGCCTGCTTCGCGCGGGCCCGCGCCTCGCCGAGGCGTTTTGCCCCGGCAGCGTCGAGCGGAGGCTGCAGCTCAATTCCATAGAGTGCGTTCCAGGCCTGGCGGAGAAGCGGGAAATCAGGGCGCAGGGCAGGCGGATCGGATTGCGGCTCGAGGTTCGACACCGGCAGCGCGTCGAATTCTTTTTCTGTTGCATCGAGCGGGGGTGCGAGCACCGGATGGGCATGGTTGTCGATGGCCTGGATCGAGTCGATGGTCTTCGCGATGCCGGGATCGACAAAGAGGCCGTGACTGGATTTGCGATGTCCGGAACAGGACGCCGGAATGAGAAGCAGGACCGAAACAGAA
>DASZYN010000164.1:0-2825 GCA_035545435.1 Acidobacteriaceae bacterium
ACCACAACTCAGGTGACCTATCGCAATGGACACGAGGTCGCTGCAACGACAGAAGCCAACGAGCGTGAGCTCGAGCGTATTGGGTTGACGACCAAAGGAGAGTTCGGCCCCATCCTGGTGATTGTGGTCAGCGACGCGCTCCACAACAAGCTCTACTGGGATCACTGGGAGATGGGGGGCGCGGGCCGCATCGCGGTGCTGCGCTATACCGTTCCCCAGGAGGGTTCTCACTACAGTGTTTCCTACCCCTCAGAATCCGGCAGGCAGCTCATCTCCCCGGCTTATCACGGGGTTCTCGCCTTCGACCCGGAGACCGGCACAGTTTTCAGGCTAACCGTTGTGGCCGATACGCAGCCTCCCTATCAGCACATCCAGGTTGGCATCGTGGTCGAGTATGGTTCGGTTCTGCTTGGCGACAAGACCTACATCTGTCCCGTGCACGCTGTTGCCCTCTCCCGCCAGCCGACCGAGGGAACGAATGTGACCTCGCCTCCGCTGCGCACTTGTCTCAACGATGTGAAATTCACCGGCTATCACCTGTTTCACGCCGACGCCCGCATCGTTTCTTCCAAAGATGAGCCTTGATTCCGGCGCGCAGAGTAGCGAGAGCTGCCGTTTTGTTAGCATGGTCGGACGCCGCTGAGACCATGCGAGATTTGCTGAGCAACGGGTCTTCTGGCGACGGCTATACGTCCGTGGCGGCAAGGGAAAGGCCGATGATCCGCTCCCGAAGGTTCTTCGCGTGCTGTGCACTTCTGGCGGTGGTCTCGTTCCTGACTGGCGCAGCGCAGACGCAGTCGTCGTCCGCGCAAAGCCCACCAACCCAACCGGCCGCGTCGCCTGCGACGTTCCATACCGGGACCAATCTGGTGCTGGTGGACGTGGTTGTACGCGACAAAGGAAAGCCCGTCACGGGTCTGGCGGCGGCCGACTTCCGGGTCCTCGAAGACAATCAATCCCAGGCCATCACCACGTTTGAGGAGCACAAGGCGACGGATGCGGTGAAGCTGAGTGAACCGCCGAAGCTACCGCCGCATGTGTACGCCGATTTCCCGCGTTACCGGACTGCGAGCGCCGCGAACATCCTGCTGCTGGATGCGCTGAACACGCCGATGCAGGATCAGAAGTCTGTGCGGCAGAAAATGATCCGGTATCTCGGAAGCATTCCACCGGGGACGCAGATTGCGGTCTTCACGCTGGCGTCGCGGCTGCGCATGGTGTCGGGATTCACGACAGACATCGGCACGATCGAGCGGGCGCTGAGCCAGGAACATACGCCGGTGGAGAAGTCGGTCCTCGTCCATCCGGAGGACAACAAGATAGAAAATGACATCGCCGAAGCAATGCGGGGCGCGGCAACGGATGGGCAGGCCGCCGATCTCGCACGGGCCATTGAGGATTTCAACGATGACCGGGAGGCGTTTCAGGTACAGCAGCAGGCCGGGATCACCATCGCGGCTCTGACCCAGCTGGGGCGCTATTTGAGCACGATTCCGGGTAGAAAGAATCTGATCTGGTTTTCAAGAGCTTTTCCGCTCCGTTTCATGGTCGACAATCTGCGCCAGGATCAGGACTACGGCAAACCCATGCAGGTGATGGAGGCCTTGCTGGCGCGCGCGAGGGTGGCGGTGTATCCGGTGGATGCCGGAGGAGTGATGAATCTCGGAGACACCAACATTGCCAATGTGACTGCACCGACGGATCTGGGCGGGACGAGAGATTTGCCGGTTGCGGTGGCAGAGGGGGTGCATGACGACATCAGTGTTCCGCAACGGTGGGGAAACGAACAGGCCGCAATGAAAGATCTGGCCACGGCGACCGGCGGCGAGGCGTTCGTCAATACAAATGATGTAGGGCGCGTGGTGGAGAAGGCCATCGTCGAAGGGTCGAACTATTACACGCTGGGCTATACCCCCCGAGATGTTCGCGAGGACGGAGCCTGGCATACGATCCGGGTGCAGATGCCCGAAGGGAAGTATGACCTTGCCTATCGGCGCGGCTATTACGCGACGGTTGCGAATCAACCAGGACAGGCGGCGGGACCAAACCCGATGACGGCAGCGATGGAGCCGGGTGTTCCGCCTTTGTCCCAGGTGATCTTCGAAGCGCGGGTGTTGCCGGCGGGCGATCCGGATCTGCGCGGGTTGCAGCCGACGCCAGGCGCAGCGGGAAGGCCGCCGTCGCCGCTCAAGACGCCGGTGACGCGATATTTCATCGACTACTCGATCGATCTGCATGAGCTGGAGCTGAAAGACCTGCCGGATGGCCGGCACCAGGCCGAGCTCGAGATTACCCAGGCGCTCTATGATGCGACTGGAAAACGTTTGAACGCCACCGATGCAGGGCTCGAAGTGACGATGACGCCGGAACAGATGACGCGCGATTTGAAGAGCGGAGTGCACGTTCGGCAGGAGATCGACGTACCAGCGGACAATGTATCGCTGCACCTGGGCGTGCGCGATGCTGCCAGCGGCAGGATTGGAACGATCCAGGTTCCGGTCGGCTCTGCCCGGTAGCTGAACGCGCCGCGAAGTGCGGGTGCAAGCCGATAAGCGGGGGCGAATGAAGTATCAGGCTTTGTTGCCTGAACGTCCGAGGTTAAGGCGGTACTCGGTGACAATGCGTTGCATCGCGCCGCTGAGCCCGGCAAGGGGATCGGCGCCGGCGCGGAGCCTCGATTCAGGCACCACGGCGCAACTGACGCGAGAGCCGGTATTGATATAGAAAGTGACGTCTCCGAGAGACGGCAGCGGGCTCGATTCGGTTCTCTCGAAGTGAAAGCGCAGCCCGGTAGCCAGCGCGACGGCGTGAAGCGCAGCATTGCG
>DASZYN010000165.1:0-5411 GCA_035545435.1 Acidobacteriaceae bacterium
TAGGCAGCCACGCCGCAGCCCAGGAACATGTATCCAAGCTGCGAGATGGTGGAGTAGGCGAGGACGCGCTTGATGTCGGTCTGCAGAATTCCGATGGTAGCGGCAAAGAAGGCGGTGGCGACGCCGATCGTCGCGACGACGGCCAGCGCGAACGGCGACCGGTCGAAGATCACGTGGGTGCGCGCGACCATGTAAACACCCGCGGTGACCATGGTGGCAGCGTGGATGAGCGCGGAGACGGGCGTCGGCCCTTCCATGGCATCCGGCAGCCAGACGTAGAGCGGAATTTGTGCAGATTTTCCCGTCGCACCGAGGACGAGGAAGAGCGCGATGGCGGTGAGGAATCCACTCTGCCATTCGGGATGCGCACCGATCTGGCTAAAGACATCACTGAAGCTCAGCGAGCCGAAGTGAGCGATGAGCAGGAACATCGCGATCAGGAAACCGAAATCGCCGATGCGATTGACGATGAAGGCCTTTTTCCCGGCATTCGCAGCGGAGTCGCGCGTGAAATAGAAGCCGATGAGCAGATATGAGGCGAGGCCAACGCCCTCCCAGCCAACGAACATGAGGAGGAAGTTTTCGGCCAGCACGAGCGTGAGCATGAAGAAGAGGAAGAGGTTCATGTAGGCGAAGAATCGCCAGTAGCCTTCTTCCTCAGCCATGTATCCCACCGAGTAGACGTGAATCAGGAAGCCGACGCCTGTTACCACGCAGAGCATGACCAGCGTGAGCTGGTCGAGCTGGAAGGCGAAACCGGCGTGGAAAGAGCCCGAAACGATCCAGGTACCGAGCTGCTCGATGTGCGGCAGAGTCAGCGAGCTGAATTTTGTAACGATGCCTGCGACCTGAATGGCGGGGACCAGCGAGGCAATGAGTGCAATCGTCGTGACGAGCGCCTTCGGCAGTTTGCGGCCGAGAAGACCATTCACCAGGAATCCGGCGAAGGGGACGAGCGGAATGAGCCAGAGGTGAAGGTCGCTGTTCATAGTTTCATCAGGTCGATCTGGTCGACGTTGAGGGTGTTGCGGGCGCGGAAGACGGCAATGATAATGGCGAGGCCGACGGCGGCCTCCGCAGCGGCGACCACCATGACGAAGAAGACGAAGATCTGGCCGTTGACCTGGAGATGACCAGTGGTCTGACTCCATTGACGCGAGAAGGCGACGAAGGCCAGATTGACCGCGTTGAGCATGAGCTCAATCGACATAAAGACGGTGATGATGTTGCGCTTGATCAGGAACGCCGCGACGCCGATGGAAAAGAGGATCGCACTGAGGACGAGGTAATACGCGATCGGGACCATGACTCAGTGCTCCTTTCTAGCGAGCGCTACTGCGCCGAGGATAGCGATGAGGATCAGGACGGAGGTGACTTCGAAGGGCAGCAGCAGTTTTGTGAACAGGACCTGGCTCAGGTCGCCGGTGGTGGCAATATAGTCGCCGAGCCTCGCCTGGCCGAAGGCTTCGCGGCGGGAAATAAAGATGAAAGCGAGCAGCCCGAGGAGTGCGGCAGCGCCGGGGAATCCAGCGATGTAGGCAAGCTTGCTGCCGTGGGTGGGTTCTTCTTTGCCAGCGTTCAGCAGCATGATCACGAAGGTGAACAGCACCATGATGGCGCCGGAGTAGACGATCACCTGAGCGGCGGCGAGAAATTCCGCACCGAGCAGAAGATAGAGCACAGCCAGCGAGCTCATGACCACGATGAGCGAGAGCGCGCTGTTAATCGGGTGGCGCTGAAGCAGGAGGTTCAGCGCCCCCGCCACGCACAGCACCGCAAAGAAGATGAAGAGAGCCAGATGCATGATCTTTTAACTTGCCCGCATTCTGCGGGGACTGCGCAGCCTGTCCAAAAGCACGATTGTATTACTGCACGGGCATCCAGAGGCCGATGCAGAAGCTGGTAACAACAATGTTGGCCACCGCAACAGGCACAAGGAATTTCCATCCAAAGCCCATGAGCTGGTCATAACGGAAGCGCGGCAGCGTGCCCCGCACCCAGACATAGAGAAAGAGAAAGCCGAAAACTTTAGCAACGAACCAAAACAGGGAGAAGAAGGCGGTCGCGATGGGTCCGGTACCGAAGTGGAAGTAACTGCCAAAGGGGCTGGTCCAGCCACCGAAGAAGAGCAGCGTCGCGACGCAGCCGACCGTGATCATGTTGCCGTACTCGGCCATGAAGAACATGGCGAACTTCATCGAACTGTACTCGGTGTGATAGCCGGCGGTCAGTTCGGACTCGGCTTCGGGCAGATCGAAGGGCGAGCGGTTCGTCTCTGCGTAGGCGGCCATCAAATAGATGAAGAACGCGACGAACTGGAATCCTCCGAAGAAGTTCCAGGACAGCAGCCCGTGCGGGGCCTGAACGCCGACGATGTCGCGCAGACGGAGCGAGCCGGAGCGAATGACGATGCCAACCAGGGAGAGTCCGAGCGCCAGTTCGTAGCTGATGACCTGGGCTGACGCGCGCAACGCACCCAGAAGCGAGTATTTATTGTTCGACGACCAGCCGGACAGAGCGATGCCGTAAACGCCTACTGAAGTAATACCGAGCAGGATCAACAGGCCGATGTTGTTGTCGGAGATCTGGAAAAACTGCATGCCGTGCCAGCGAATGTCGGCCCCGAATGGAATGACCGAGATCGACAGCAACGAGCAACCGAGCGCGATCATGGGCGCGAGGATGTACAGAGGGCGGTAGACCGCCTCCGGCGTCAGATCTTCTTTCAGGAACAGCTTCGCGCCATCGACCAGCGGCTGCAGCAGCCCGAATGGTCCGACGCGGCTCGGTCCCCACCGATTTTGGATACGGCCCACGAGCTTGCGCTCGAGCAGCACCGTATAGGCCACGCACATCAGGAACAACACCACCACCACGATGACCTTGGCGAGGTTGAACAGCAGAAACGGAATCAGGCTGGTGTCCATTGGCTTTTCTTCTTAGTCCGCTGCTGTTTCGACGGGTTTGTGGGATTCGAGCACAGAGTGCAGAGTTTTGCTGTAAAAACCGAGCGAGCCGGAGGTGAAGAGGGTGTCGTTGGACGGCAGCACGAGGTCGGGACGAGCGGCGAGGTTCTCGATCTGCACCAGTGCCGGTTTAAGGTGCTGATCGTTGCCGGCAAGCAGATCCAGGCGTGGAACGTCGTACGAGGGAACGAGACGCTGAATCTCGTCGAAGATGGCGAACGGATCGAAGGGGCTGAGTTTGAGCTCGAGGTGATGCGCGGCGAGCCAGACGCCATGACGGTCGGCTTCGCCGGACTGCGCGCCACGTGCCTGGCCCATATCGGCACGAACGGTGCCGGTGCCAAAGGGAACGAGCTTTTTGATGTCTGCGCCCATGGCAGCAGCGATGCGGACAATCAGCTCGAAGTCCGTGCGGACGCCGGCACGATCGGCGGCTTTCTTGACCAGTTGTACATCGCCAAAGGTGTTCGTGACGGTGCCGGTCTTCTCATAGAGATTCGCGGCAGGAAGGATTACGTCGGCGAACTGCGCCGTCTCGGTGAGGAACATGTCCTGCACGATGATGAAAGTGTTATGCAGGGCGTCGTTGTGGCGCGCGTAGCGAGCGACGGGATTGGCGCCAACGATATAGAGAGCGGCGAGTGAGCCCGCTTCGGCGGCATCGAACATCTGGAGCAAATTGAGGCCGGCTGCCGTGGGAAGGGTGGGGAATTCGGAGGCAAAGGGCCCCGAGGCCGTAACCGGCAGGTAGCCGGGAAGCAGATCGGGGTAGAGTCCCATATCCGCCGCCCCGCGCGAATTGACATAGTCGCCGAGGCAGGCGAACTTCACGTTGGATAACGTCGTTCCCCAGGCCAGCAGCGCTTCGACATCGCGGCTGCGAAACTCGGAGCCGAAGACGATGACCAGCGATTCCTCCTTGCGCAGTGCTTCGCGGAAGGCAACCGCAGCCTTGTCGTCGTCGAGCGGGGCCGCGGTACCACCCAGCCACGCAACCAGCCCGGCATAGCCATCTTCCGGAATCTCGAGGAAAGCCGTGGCCTGACGGCGCAGCTTGATCGGGTTGTGATTCGCGACGTAGAGGCGCGCCTGGTTCAGGCGAACATTGGTGCGAATCTGCCAGGCGAGACCGGGATGCTGCTCGGTGGGATCGTTACCGAGCAGCAGAATGGCTTTGGCGCTGGCAATGTCGCGCAGCGAGGCTTCGCCTTTGTTGTTGAGCGCCGCAGCGAAGGCCGGGAAGTCGGCGGTGCGGTGATGGTCAATGTTGTTGGTGCCGAGCACAGTCCTTGCGAACTTCTGCAGGAGGTACGACTCCTCGTTGGTCGTCCGGTTGGAACCGATGACTCCGATGGCCGAACCGCCCTTGCTGTCGCGAATCTCACGCAGCTTGTTGCCGGCAAACTCGATGGCCTCTTCCCAGCTGACTTCTTCGAGGCGGCCGCTCGATTTGCGGATCATCGGCTTCGTCAGCCGGTTCTCGCGATTCGCAAAGTCAAATGCGTACCGGCCCTTGATACATAAGAAGTCGCCGTTGATGCCGGACTTGTCGCGATTGTCACCACGAACGATTTCCATACCATCGCTGGCACGGCGAACGCCGAGAGTCGTCTTGCAGCCGTCCCCGCAGTGGGTGCAGATGGTGCCGACGTGCGACATCTCCCAGGGCCGGGTCTTGTAGCGATAGGCGCCGGAGGTCAGAGCGCCGACGGGACAGATGTCGATGCACATCCCACACTCTTCGCAATCGAGGTGATCCTGGCGGTTAGGCGCGATGACCGAGCCGGCGCCGCGATTCTGGATGCCGAGGGCCCAGACGTCCATGCCTTCGCCGCAGACGCGGACGCAGCGATAGCAGAGAATGCAGCGGGGGCGATCGAAAAAGACGACCGGCGACCACTGCTGCTCTTCGCGGTGCTGCTTGATCTCGACGAATTTCGATTCGTGCGCGCCATACTTGAACGTCATGTCCTGCAGCTCGCACTCGCCCCCGGCGTCGCAGACCGGGCAGTCGAGGGGATGGTTGCCGAGCAGCAGTTCAATGGTGGCTTTGCGGGCCTGCGCGATCTCAGGACTCTCGGTCGTGACCACCATGCCTTCAGCGACCGGCGTCGTGCACGCGGTCTGCAGCTTCGGCACCTTCTCGAGGCGCACGACGCACATCCGGCAGGCGGCCTGGAGGGAGAGGCCGGGATAGTAGCAGAAGGCAGGAATCTCGATGCCATGAGCACGGCACGCTTCAATGAGCAGCGTGCCCGCAGGCGCGGTGAGCTTCTTGCCATCGACGGTAAAGGTAACGTCAGCCATTCCGATCCTTCAGACCAGTGCGGGCTCAGGTTCTGCCGCGTGGTGGTAGGGACAGCCTTTGCCGTCCAGGTGATCCTCAAACTCTTTGCGGAACTTCTTCACGAAGCCGATGGTGGGCATCGCGGCCGCGTCGCCGAG
>DASZYN010000166.1:0-3039 GCA_035545435.1 Acidobacteriaceae bacterium
GTCGAAAGATCGGGACTGATGACGGACCAGCTCTGACCGCCGTTGCTGGTCTTGAAGACAACCTGGCAGCCGTAGTAGATCGTGTTGTTGTCGAACGGATCGATGGCCAGGGGCGGCGTCCAGTGGCAGCGATACTTCGCCTGGTTGGGCGCGGAGTCGAGCGTGTGCATCCAGGGGCTCACCGAGCGCGCCTGGTGGGTCAGCGCGTCCCATCGTGTGACTTCGTCGCCATAACAGGAAGCCCAGACGATATTGGGATCGCTGGGATCGGGAAGCGTGAAGCCGGACTCGCAGCCGCCCATACCGTGGTCCCATCCGGCCTCAAACCCTCCTTCATTGAGGGGAATGCTCGGCCCGCGCATGGTGCTGTTGTCCTGCATGTTGCCGTAGACGTAGTAAGGAATCTGGTCATCGACAGCGACGTGGTACATCTGCCCAATGGGCAGACTGACGTCATTGAAGCCGCGGCCCCCAACAGTCGTAATCGCCAGGCCGCCGTCGAACGAGATGGCGAAGCGGTTCGCGTTCGTGGGATCGATCCAGATGTCATGGTTATCGCCACCCCACGGTTGATCTTCAAATGTGCGGCCACCGTCGGTGGAGACAAGAAAGCTGCTGTTGGAGACCAGAACTTTGTCTTCATCCGCAGGCGACACCGCGATGCGGACGTAATAGCCGGCGCGCCCAATGAGGGTGCGGTCCCGGCTCATGAGTTCCCAGTCTGTTCCGCCATCATTCGAGCGCCACAGCGATCCCTGTTTGTCAGTTTCGATCAAAGCGTACACACGAGTTGAGTCAGTGGGGGCCACCGCGATGTCGATCTTGCCGACCGGAGAGTGCGGTAATCCGTGGCCTTCGATGCGTGTCCAGGTTGCGCCACGATCGTGCGATACAAAGACCCCGCTTCCGGGGCCTCCACTTAGCTCGGCCCAGGTGTGCATTGAGACCTGCCACATGCCGGCGAAGATCGTGCGCGGATTCTGCGGATCCATGGCGAGTCCGGAGCAGCCTGTATTCTCATCGACGAAGAGTACGTGCTCCCAGGTCTTACCGCCATCGCTGGTCCGAAAGACCCCGCGTTCCTTTTGGGGACCCCCAAGACGTCCGAGCGCACACACGTAGACGTCGTCGGAGTTTTGGGGATCGATCACAACGCGTCCGATGCGGCCGGTTTCGTCGAGTCCCATGTGTTGCCAGGTCCTGCCTGCGTCGGTCGACTTGTAGACGCCGTTCCCGGTGACGTCGATATCGCGAATCGCCCATGCCTCTCCGGTCCCGGCCCAGACGACATTGTGATCCGTGGGTGCAATCGCGAGGGCTCCGATTGCAGCGACGGGCTCCTGATCGAAGATCGGTTGCCATTCGTTTCCGCCGTCGGTGGACTTCCAGATGCCGCCGGATGCCGCACCTGCATACCATGTGCTGGGATCCCCAGGGATTCCGGCCACTGCCGCGACACGGTTTCCGTGAAAAGGTCCGAGAAAACGAAAGCCAAACTCGTTGGGGCCGCCACGGTGCCGGCGCTGTGCGAAGGCGGGGCCAGAAACCACAGCAAGACAAAGGACGCACAGCAGGGGTTTGCGCGCAATCGGTACAAACATTTTCGCTTTGCTCCAGGGCGGACAGACTGGGAAGAAGGATTGTACACTATATGAAATGCAATTCGACTGAGGCGCTACTCTGCAGACAGAGTGGTTTTGAGTGTTGTGCCAGTCAACCTGCTGGACTACTTCCAGTCCGACTTGCCTTCAGTGATGGTGATGTAACGATCGATGGGCAGACCGGTGAAGCGCTGCCTGCCGCCTGGCGCCGGCCATTCCACTTCCAGCCAGTCGATCTCTGACCGCATACCAAGACCAAGCACCATGCGCGGATCGTGCGAAGAAAGATAGCTTCCGCCGCCTACCTTACTGCGATGGCGTGCAAAGTCACCGCTCTTCCACGTCACTTTCGCGCCGATTGCATCAATATTGGATCGCGTGCCGATCAGGCGCAGGCCCAGCCAATGGTGTTTACGCGCGGCGTTGTTCCTGAGCAACAGAGGTGCACCATCGTTGGTGGTCACAAGCACATCGACAGAGCCGTCGTTGTCGAAATCCCCAAGAGCGAGCCCACGGCCGGCGAGAGGTTGCGCGAACGCGGGCCCGGCAGCACCGCTGACATTCTTCCAGAGGCCAGCTTTTTGCTCGAAGAGGAGCAGAGGCTGCAGGTAGCGAAGCTCCGGGTGGTGCTGCTGGATCACCAGATCCGGATGACCATTGGCGACGATCAGGTCCAGGTCGCCATCATTGTCGAAATCGAAGAACTTCAGGCCCCATCCACTCATTAGCTCGGTCGCGGGTCCAATGGGAGTACGCAAAGAAACGTCATCAAAATTGCCTTGACGGCCATTGTGGTAGAGCGAGTACATCTCGTGATCGACATTGTCGACGATGAGATCGAGCCAGCCGTCCTGGTCGTAGTCGGCAGCATCGACGCCCATGCCGGAACGGGCAACGCCGAAGGGATTGTAGGCGACTCCGGCCAGGAATCCGTTCTCTTCGAAGCGGCCGCCGCCTCGATTGATGAACAAGGGATTGGGCGCAGTATCGCTGCCGATAAACAAGTCCATGCGGCCGTCGTTATTGAGATCGGCCGCCACCACGCCCCAGCCTTTCGCCAGCGCGGTTGCGATCCCCGATTCCTTACTCACATCGGTGAACGTGCCATCGCCATTGTTATGGAAAAGCCAGCTGGGCACCGGTTGGTAGACGTTCGGCTTACAGTAGTACCGCTCGCCCGGGCCATGGCCGCCGCACCAGACGTTCTTTTCTTTGTTGAAATCGGCAAAGCGGCAAACAAAGAGATCGAGCTTGCCATCGTTGTCATAGTCGAACCACACTGCGCTGGTCGCCCACCCGGGAGCCGCCAGCCCGGATTTCGCGGTAACGTCGGTGAAGGTGCCGTCGCCGTTGTTGCGATACAGAATGCTGCGCGGATATTGCGTGACGTAAAGGTCCGGCAGACCGTCGCCGTTGTAATCGCCGACCGCGACGCCCA
>DASZYN010000167.1:0-2384 GCA_035545435.1 Acidobacteriaceae bacterium
TTCGACGATGAGATGAACTGGGAAACCTTGAAGGCATCTTCATCGGTGATGGAGAGTACGACGAGCCCCTGAGACTGGAAGCGCGTATAGAGCGCGTCGAGGTAGGGCATCTCGACCCGGCACGGCCCACACCACGTCGCCCAGAAATTGACGAGGACGAGCTTGCCGCGGAGTTCGGACAGAGTCCATTTCTTCCCTTTCAGATCCTTCAGGGTGAAGTCCGCCTTCGCGATTTGCGCTTCGTTGTCGGCCAGCGTCTGCTGCGCTTTGGCGTAGAGGGGATCGTTCAGTTCCTCTTTTGCGCCTTCGTAGCGGACGAGGGTGGCGAGGTCCATGTAGGGCATGGGCGTTTCAGATTTTTTCGGCGCAACAGGCGTCTCGCTCAACGACTGCCGCAAGGTATCGGCCACGGCCTGAATCGTGTCCTGGCCCTGATCGCCTTCGGTCACCAGATGCGCCAGTGCATCGGCAAGCTTCAGCTTCTGGGTTCCGGGCGGGAGAGCACGAATGTCCTGCGCGATCTGGACCGTCGTTGCCGGCCTTTGAGTTTCAGACAAAGAGCGCAGCGAGCGCATGCGGTCTTCAATTTTGGAGATGTTGTCAGCGTGCAGAAGAAACGGTGCGGTGAAGACAGTTGCGGCGCACACCAGCAGCCGCGCAGCGATGGACATGATCGAGCCTCTGGACCGGAAAGATGGGCACCATCATACTCCAGGTGATTCCCGGCGCCGGTGAGGCGGCTCGCTCCTCAACGATGCCCTTTGGTACGGAAGCGCGAGACGCCGATGTAGAAGACGCTGGTGTCGGTACCGGGATTGTGGTGGCTGATGTTGGCGTTGGAGAGGTGCTGGTAGCGGTAGCCGATGGTCCAGTCCTGGCGCGCCTTGCGGAAGACGTGGATTCCGGTTCCGAAATCGATGGTGTACATCCACTGCGATCCCTGGGGGGAGAGGACGCGGTCGTCGAAATAAAGAAAACCGCCATTGGTGGTAAGGAAGGGTTGCACCCGTTTCGCGGGGAAGAAGTCGGATTCGAATCCCACCGGACTAACGCCGCTGCCGTAAATGCGCTTGCGCTGATGTAGACGATCGTTCGGGGCGGCCTGCGGGTTCGGCTGGTCCAGCATGGCCAGCGCGGTCACTTCGGGAGCGTAGCGCATGGTCCAGTCGCGGTGCGCGGTGAACAGATAGGTGTAGCGGACGTCAACGGGCATGTACTTGATGTCGCCCGCGTATCCCCAGATATGTCCGCTGATGAGGGACAGCCCCCACCAGGCGCCGAATTCGTGCACGCCGCCGGGATTGGGCCAGACCGGAGCATCATGCGCCGTCGGGTTGCGGACGATGGCGGGCGAGGCATCGGGAACCACTGAAGAAACAGCCGGAATGGGTCTCTCCGCTGCTTCATTCTCTGACCCGCTTATGCCGGGCCTGGACTTTGCAAAGCGGACTTCGTACTCGCCCGGTGGATCGCTCCAGAAGGACTTTGCTTTCGCCACGCGATCGTCGCGATACCAGGGTGGCCGCCAGCGGAAGATATTGGCTGTGGCGTGAGCCGGCTCGAGAAAACTGAGCGCCAGCATGCCGAAGGGATTGCGACCCTGGCCTTCGGCAGGCGCGACCACGTGCTTGTCCAGAGCATCTTCGGCCATGGTCCACAAGGCGCCTCCCACCGGGGTTGTGACCAGTTCGACCCAGCCGGTCTCGGTGGTTGGATTGGCGCCCGTCTGCGAATGGATAATGTGATCGCCGTTGTGGCCGATGCCGGCTTCGCCCAGAGGACCCATCTTCCACTCAAAGCTGTAGAAGGTGGAGAACGCGCCCGCCCGCAGCATGCGCCGCCAGTAGGGCCAGGTATTCGACTGCGTCACCGTCATGCTCTTCGGGTCGTCCTGGATCCAAAGATCATTGGTGATCGCACCCATCATGGGGTGGCCCACATAGTCATCGAGAATGGGGTTCTGGTCCGCCCAGGAGTTCCAGTGCCATTCTTCGACGGAGTTCACGTAGCGGTCCCACCATTTGCCGTGCGACGTCTCCCACCGGTACCAGTAGCCGGTGTAGAGGTTGCCGCCATTCTGAAAAGCGTTGAAGACTGCCGAGGAAAGGATCAGCTGATGCCAATGCACGCGGCATCGCGGCGAGTGGTTGGTATCGATGGAGCAGTCTTCGTGGAGGACAGGGCCCTGCGGCGGGCGCACCGCGACCACGCTGCTGGATTCTCTGACATCGGAAATATTCGATACCGGCGCACCGGGCAAGTTGGGCGTGGGCGCATTCGGCAGCAATGCACCGGGCAGCGACGCAATGGGCCTGAGGGTACCGCGCGCGGGACTGGCGGGCAGTTCGGCAAGCACGGCGGAAGCAGATCGTGGGTGATCGTCC
>DASZYN010000168.1:0-19055 GCA_035545435.1 Acidobacteriaceae bacterium
GATCCGTCTCGAAGTTGCTGACGACGCCCTGAAGCACCGCGGCGGTGCGCTCCAAACCCATGCCTGTATCGATGGAGGGCTTGGGCAAAGGGGTCAACGTGTATTCGGTCACCGCTCCCTTCGCATCCTTCACCGCGGCGCGGTCAAACTGCATAAAAACCAAGTTCCAGATCTCGACATACCGCGCCTCGTCTTCCCCAAACGGCCGGTCCACGCCTGGAGTCTCCGCCGCCTCCATGCCCATGTCGTAAAAAATCTCTGAGCATGGGCCGCACGGCCCCGTCTCGCCCATCTGCCAGAAGTTGTCCTTGCGCCCGTAGGTGAAAATCCTTTCCTTCGGGACGCCGACGTCCATCCACAGCCGCTCCGCCTCGTCGTCGCGCGGCACCTCGGCATCGCCCTCGAAAATCGTCACGTACAGCTTGTCCTTCGGAATCCCAAACCATTCCGGCGACGTCACCAGCTCCCACGCGTATGCGATCGCGTCCTTCTTGAAGTAGTCGCCGAAGCTGAAGTTCCCCAGCATCTCGAAGAAGGTGTGGTGCCGCCGCGTGAACCCGACATTCTCCAGATCGTTGTGCTTCCCGCCCGCCCGCACACACTTCTGCGATGTCGTGGCGCGCGCGTAGTCGCGCCGCTCCAGGCCCAGAAACACATCCTTAAATTGGGTCATCCCCGCGTTGGTGAACAGCAGCGTAGGATCGTTGGCCGGCACCAGCGACGACGAGTGCACGCGCCGGTGGCCCTTCGTCTCAAAGAACTTCAGAAACATCTCGCGGATGGCCGACCCGGACCACTTACCCGTATTGGTTGAATCTGGCTTACTGGAAGGCATACACCCCGAGTTTACCGGAGCAGGACCGGCCCATTCCTGAACAGACTGCCAAGGCTCTGCCCAGAATGCTGGTCGATTGGCAGCACCGCCTTTGGCTAACAGCTAAAAGCCAGAAAGGGAACTCCTGCGCCCTGCGACCTGAGCCCTCTCTTTCTCACTCCCCCACACCTTCCAGCACCTTTGGTCCCGTCGGCCACGGCATGCCGCCCGCCGGCTCCTCCGTCACCGCGAAGGCCTTCGCCTGCATCCCCGGCGTCACGTGCATCTCCATCGGCTCAGTCCACTCCTCGCCGAAGGTATACAGAGGCATCGGTTTGCCCTCCATGGGCACCAGCCACAGCTGATAGCTCTTGCCCTTCGGCGGAGTCGGCAGCCACCCCGTGCACGCCACCATCCCCATCTTCGAGTTGTAGAGCAAGCCCCCGTGCCCGTTGCCCATGCCCGGCATCGGCATCAGCGCTACCCGCCTGGTTCCGGGCATCTCCAGCAATTTGTCCGTCGTCTTCGACGCCCGCGCAATCTCCTGCGACCGCGTTTGCACCTCCGCCAGCTGGCCCTCCAGGGCATGAATTCGGCGCATATCCCGAACATCGCGCATCCACAAGACCGCCGCCAGCGCTGCAAAGAAAACCGTCGCCACGCCAAACGCAGGTGTGAGCCAGCCAAATGCAAATCCTCGCCGCCGCTCCGGCTGGGGAACCAGTACGGCACCCCGCTCCGACCGCACTCTCCGCAGCAATTCCTCCTTCACTCGGGCCGGCGGATCCGCAGCCGCCGGCGCAGCCAGTCCCAGCAGCGCTGCTGTCCTGCGCGCCGCATCCACCTCACGCGCGCAGTCGGCGCACAGGCGCAGGTGGGCTTCCAGCGCTTGTTTTTCTTCCCCGTCGAGCGCGCCGAGCGCGTACAGGTCAGAATCTTCGGGTTGTACGTGTCGATTCATCGTCAAAAAGCTGCTTCAAACTCTGCATCGCGGCCCGTACCCGCGACTTCACCGTTCCCAGCGGACTCCCGGTCCGCGCTGCAATCTCGGTCTGGGTCATGCCTTCGAAATACGCAAGTTCCACGGCCTCCCTCTGTTCGGCCGGCAATGCGGCCATCGCTCCGCGCAGCCGCTGCATCAACTGCATCCGCGCCGCCTCGTTCTCCAGATCTTCTGAAGACGGCACAGCATCGAGCGAAAATCCTTCAATATCGTCCGGCACAAACTCCCGCCGCTGTTTGCCGCGCAGGCGGCTGAGCGCACGATTGCGCCCTATCACCAGCAGCCATCCCGCCAGCGAACCCCGGCTCGCGTCGAAGAGCGCAGCCCCGCGCCACAGCTGCAGGAACAGATCCTGCAGCACCTCTTCCGCCGCGCCCGCATCCTTCAGGATGCGCAGCAGCATGGCGTAGAGCATTCCGGAATAGCGGTCGTAGAGCGCAGACAGCGCTCCCTCGTCTCCGGCCATGATCCGCTCGACGAGCGCCGAGTCCGGCTGAGTCATGGCGCCTCGCTTCGGCTGCTCATGGGTCTACGAATTAGATACGCAAAATTGCAGGTCAATGGATTGCAAGCCGTGATTTATCGTGACGCTCCGGAGGCGCTTAGGGTCGACTTTACCCGAATTGGCTGTGCCAGGTTCTCTCTTTGATGCCATGCATCTCCCAAATCCTGCTTATCTGCCTCACAATCCGCCAAATCTTTTTAAATCCGCTTTGTTTACCAGAAAGTCAATCCGCCCTTCTCCTGGCCGCGTACTCATCACAGGAGGAATTCCCTATATGTCCCAAAAAGAAGCCGCCGGCACGTTATCGGCGGAGCAACTCCTCAATCGCGTTCGCCTTGAGCGCGCTCTCAACCGTCGCAATTTTCTCACCCGTCTGGGCGTTACCGGCGCGGCTGTGGCCGGCGGCGCTCTTTTGGCCGGGTGCGGCGGATCGGGCCACCACTCCGTCATGGCCGCCGGACCTTCCGAATCCGACGTGCTCAACTTTGCCCTCAACCTTGAATACCTGGAAGCTACGTTCTATAGCTATGTCGTGACCGGTGGCGATATTCCCAGCAGCTCCACCGGCGGCGGTCCCGCACCCACCGGTGCTCCCGGCGCCACCCCGGCCTTTCAGTCGCAATTACTCGCCGACATGTTCGCCGAGATCTATTACGACGAGATCAGCCACGTGAACGACCTTCGCACGGCCCTGGGCAACGCCGCTGTTGCGCGCCCGCAACTCAACCTCGCCGCCCTGGGAACCGTGAGTACCGCCAACTACATCACGTTCGCCCGCCTCTTCGAAGATGTAGGTGTCACCGCCTACGCCGGCGCCTCCACCAGCCTGACCGGAACCAATCTCCAGTACGCCGCCCAAATCCTTGCCGTTGAAGGTTTCCATGCCGGTGCGATTCGCCTTGCCGCTATTGAACAGGGCGTGCCCTACCTGCCCTCTGCCGTCATCCCTGCGGATATGGAAGACGTCCCTCCCCTCGACCCCGGCTCCGTGACAGCTGCCGAAAGCGGACCGACAACCCAGGGCGCCTTTTTTGCCACGGCTGGCGCGAATGGCGTCAACAAGACGCTCCCCGGCCTTGCCTACACCCGAACGACCTCCCAGGTGCTGGCCATCGTCTACGCGAACACAGCCACCGGGACCGCCAAAGGGGGATTCTTCCCCAATGGCCTCAACGGCAGCATCAAAACTGTCTGACAAAGCCTGCTTCCTGAATTACAAACACCCATTTCTCAACGGGCCGGTGTACTCTGCCGGCCCGGCTGTTTTTTGAGTCCGCTCGATCCGATCGTCCCTGTATGGGGCGGGAGGTCGCGGTCTCGAATCGGTGGAAAATTGTTGTCCGGCGGAGTGGCGCTCAAACGTCTATGCTCCGGAAGTTCATTTCAACAAGGAGAAGTGGTGATGAATGAATTTGTGTTTCTTTATCGTGGCGGCGAGCAGGGCCGGTCGCCGGAGCGTGCGCAGCAGATGATGCAGAAGTGGATGGCGTGGTTCAAGCAACTGGGCGAGAAGGGACATGTGAAGGACCCCGGCCAGCCGCTGGAGCGCGCCGGCAAACTGGTGAGCGGCCGCCGCAAGACGGTCACCGATGGTCCGTTTGCGGAGGCCAAGGACGTGGTGGGCGGCTACACTCTGATCCTGGCGAAGGACCTCGATGAGGCGGCCGAGTTGTCGAAGGGCTGTCCGATTTTTGAGGTTGAAGGTCAGGTGGAAGTGCGGCCGGTCATGAAAATGAATATGTGATGGAGCTGAGCGAACACCTTTTCCGGCATGAAGCGGGGCGGATGGTGGCCACGCTGACTCGGATCTTCGGCGTTCACAATCTGGGCCTGGCAGAAGACGTGGTGCAGGAGGCCTTCTGCCGGGCGCTGGAGATCTGGAAGTTCCGGGGCGTTCCGGAGAATCCTTCGGCGTGGCTGATGCTGACGGCGAAGCACTGCGCGCTCGATGCATTGCGGCGCGAGCGAACGGCGAGGACGTTTGCGCCGGAGCTGACGCGGCAGCTGGAGAGCGAGTGGACGCTGGCGCCGACGGTGGAAGAGGCGTTTGGGCCGGCGGCGATCGAGGACGATGAGCTGCGCATGATGTTCTCGTGCTGCAGTCCTCATCTGGCGGAGGAGGCGCAGGTTCCTCTGATCCTGAACATCCTGTGCGGCTTCAGCGTGGATGAGATTGCGAGCGCGTTCGTGAGCAGCCACGCGGCGATCGAGAAGAGGATCACGCGTTCGAAGAAGGTGCTGGCGCGGTCGCGGAAATTGTTTGACGTTTCGGGAGCGGCGGACTTCGCGCGGCGGCTGCCCGCGGTGCAGCGGGCTTTGTATCTGCTGTTCAACGAGGGGTATCACGGGGCTTCGCCGGAGTCGGCGGTGCGGGCGGATTTGTGCAGAGAGAGCATGCGCCTGGCGGCGATGCTGCTGAAGAATCCGCTGGGGGCGAGGCCGTCGACGTATGCACTGGCGGCGCTAATGCATTTGAACGCGGCTCGACTCCCGGCGCGACTGAATGGGTCGGGACATCTGACGGCGCTGGCGGATCAGGATCGGTCGCTGTTCGATCGGGAGCTGACGCGGGAGGGGCAACGGCTGCTGGAGCAGTCGGCGGCGGGGGATGAGGTGTCGGACTATCACTTCGAGGCGGCAATTGCGTGGCTGCACACGTCGGCGGAGCGCACGGAGGACACGGACTGGGGGGCGATCATTGGTTTCTACGACCAGTTGATGGCGGTGCGGCCGTCGCCGGTGGTGGCGCTGAACCGGGCGATCGCGATTGGGCAGCAAGAGGGACCGGAGCGGGGGCTGGAGGCGATTCGTGCAATTGAGGACGCGGGGCGTTTGGCGCGGTATCCGTTCTACCATGCGGCGATGGGGGAACTGGAGCTGCGGAGCCGGAAGAAGGAGGCGGCGCGGGGGCATTTTGCGGTGGCGCTGGAGTTGGCGCGGAATGCGATGGAGCGGGATTTTTTTGAGGGGCGGATGGGGGAGTGCGGGTAGTGCAGGATGTGATCCGTTACACAGGGTCGCGCGTGGCGCGACTCCCACATCCCCAACTGCAGGGATGTGGGGCACCCGGCGATGAGCCGCTTACTTTGGCGAGAGGCCGGCGTTGGGGTGCGCTGGGGATTCGTTGCCGGGGCCGTTGGTGACTTCGAGGGAGGGGATGCGATCATCCATCGATGGGAGCGGCGGGAAGGGCTGGTGGGGTTCGGTCTGATACCAGTAGGCGACGGAGTAGAAATTGTCGGAGCGGGCGTTGGCGTGGCCGTGCTCGATGGTGGCCTTCATGGATTTCGTAAACGTGATGGGCGAGTCGAGGTGGAAGCGATAGACCGCCGACCGTTCGCCGGCGAGTTCCCTGCCGACCATGGGCGCGCCGTAGAGGGGATAGGCGAAGGCGGCGCCGCCAAAGTCCCAGGCACCGAGGAAGTAGTCCTCTGAGCCCGTGCCGGTGACCGGGGTGGCTTGCCCATCGATGAAGAACATGGGATCGCCTTCACCCCACCAGCCGTCCTGATTCTGCAGAACGGACATGGTGACGCCGATGTACTGGCCGCGGCCTTTGGCATCGAACCAGACGTAGTTGTCTTTGCCATCGGGATTGCGTTTGTAGTTGATGAGGGGATCGCCGTTTTCGTACCACTGGCTGGTCCAGCCGTGATTGGGCTGGGCCTGGCGGTACTCGGCGTGGAAGTAGAGAGTGGAGGACGGGAGTGGATGCGTGTAGGTGCGGTAGTCGATGTTGTAGTAGAGGTTGGAGAGCTCCATCTTGCCCTCGTTGGTAATGGTGATGCGGGCGTGATGCTGGAAGGGCATGGGGAAGAAACAGTTCATAGCGCGTGCGCTGCCGACCTGAAGCATGGCGGACTGCCAGTTGAAGTATTCGCCGAGGCCGAGGCCGAAGAAGTCGCCGATGGGGGTTTCGACGCTGGGGGACTCTTCGCCATCCCAGTAGATGCGGAGAACGATGCGTTTGAGGTGGTAGGGCTCGGGGCTGGAGATGGTGAACCAGAGGTGAGAGATGACGGCGGGGCCGTCGACGTCGAGGATGGTGAGGGTTTGGCCGGGAGTGATGGTGCGGGAGTCGTGGTTGGCGCCGGTGGTTTCGAGGCTGGAGGCGAGGTGCCAGGTGTAGTCCTGGGCCTGGGTGATATCGGGCCACTCGGTGGGGCTCTGGGCGACGGCCTGGAGTGAGGTAGCGGCGGCGACGAACGCGAGGGCGGCCATCCAGCGCATGGTTTTCTCCCGTGATGTTTTTTGGGCGGGCGGAGTTTTTTGAAGGCCCGCGAACAACGCCTGCCAGTGTAGCGCGGTGGGGCGGTGATACGTTTTTTTGAGGTCGTGATGCGCAGGGAGAGGAACGAATATCCGGCCTGGGGTCAGGTGCGTCCATGTTTCGCGATCAAAAAACGCAGGTCCATTCGACTCGCGTCTGAATTCATTGTTGCGCGCGAGAAACGCGCGCAACGAACGCGGATGCTTCGCTCAGGATGACAGGGGTTCTGAACGGTGGAGGGGGCGATGTGCGGACGGTATTATCGACGGTCGGATAAGCAGCGGATTGCGGAGGCCTTCAAGGTGGGGGTACCGCCTTCATTTGAGATTCTGCCCGATTACAACGTGGCGCCGACGACGTTTCAGCCGGTGGTGGTGGAGGATCGGGAGACGGGCGAGCGTGAGATTCGGGCGATGTACTGGGGGTTGATTCCGTACTGGGCGGAAGAGCCGAAGAAGCTGGGGGTGAGCACGATCAACGCGAAGGCGGAGAGCCTGCTGGAGAAGCCGATGTGGCGGGAGCCGTTCGAGAGGCGGCGGTGCCTGGTACCGGCGGACGGGTTCTACGAGTGGCAGAAGTTCAGCGAGAAGACGAAGCAGCCATGGGCGATTGGGTTGAAGGACGATGGGCTGCTGGCGTTTGCGGGATTGTGGGATCGGTGGCGTTCGAAGGACAAGCAGACCGTGCTGGAGAGTTTTGCGATCGTGACCACGGAGGCGAATGAGCTGACTGCCCCAATGCACGACCGGATGCCGGTGATATTGAAGCCCGCGGATTATGAGCGGTGGCTGCGGCGGGAGGATGCGGGGCGGCCGCCGCTGGATTTGCTGCGGCCGTTCGACGCGGATCGGATGCGGACGTGGCGAGTGGATGCAGCGGTGGGGAATGTGAAGAACAATTCTGCGGCGCTGCTGGATGAGGTTCCGGCGGGGACGCTGTTCGGGTGAATAGCAGCGTTCGGCGTTCGGCGTTCAGCGTTCAGTTGGCTCGAGGCCGGCGGTGATCATGGGCAGGCCTGTTGCGGGCCAGTGACTGACCTGAGCGTCGGTGTTGAGGGCGAGGGCGGAGTCGGCGTTGGAGACGGGGGTGACGTCGATGTTCCAGCCATCGACGACGACCAGGGGCGTGTCTCCTTTGAGATCGGCGAGCGCAGCGTCGATGGTGACGGTGCGGGTTTCGCCGGGTGCGAGCGAGATGTAGTTGTCGGAGTAGAAGACGGGGAGGACGCGGTCGCTGGTGGACTTGCGGCGGAGTTGCAGGTGCGCCATGAGGGCGATGGAGGGGCCGGGGTTCTTCAGCGTGACGGTGAGGCCGAGACGGGCGGCGGAATCGGATCCGGAATCGTGGCGGGCGACGGTGGCTTCGAGTTTAACGGTGGGGAGCTGGTTGAGGGGCGTGAGGTCGTCGCCCTGCGAGGGGTTGGGCTCCCAGTAGAGGTTGCGGGAGAGGATCTGGCCCTGGGCGTCGCGCAGTTCGAGCTCGGCGAAATAGAGCGAGGAGAGATGCTCAGGGAGCGGAATGGGGCCGAGGTCGATGGCGGTGTCGGCGGGACCGCTGACGGGGATGTCTTTTTCGAGTGCGGGCTGGCCTTTGCCCCAGAGCGTATAGATGGCGATGTGCGCGATGTCGCCGGAGAGATCGGTGGGGAGGTTATTGATGACGCGGAGGTGGAAGTCGTCCTCGTCCATCTGGATGTGGACAAGTTCGGAGGCGGACTTCACAGCAAAGAGCGAAGCGTTGGGCTCGAGGTCGTAGTGGTAGAGCTGCCAGACGAAGCTGGGCTGCGCGGGATTGCTCATCCAGGTGATGACGCCGGTGGCGGGTTTGAAGAGGAGCTTGTTGCGGCCCTCGTACATGGCGCGGTAGGCCTCGTAGTTCATCATCTGGGCCTTGCGCACGAAGTCGGCTAAGTTGGCGATGCGGCCGTAGCGGCCGGCGAGGACATAGGGGTAGGTATCGCCGTGCTGCGCGCCTTTGGCGAAGTCGTGCGCGGCCCAGTCGTCGTTGATGGTGTTCCAGTCCTTCTCGGGCATCATGCCGTGGATGGATTCGAGGGTGGGGACGGACATGCTGCCAGTTTCGGTTTTGAACGGCGCGTCGAAGACGTAGAACGCGCGCGGCTCACGCCAATAGTAAGGACCGCTGGACATGACACCGCGTCCGGCAGTGGAGCTTGGCTGATAAAGGCGGGCGGGATCGAGTTCGGGGATGAGCTTGCGAAGGGCGGCATCGATTTCGGGCGGCGGATAGCCTTCGTTGCGCGCGCACCAGAGAGCGATGGAGGGGTGATTGCGGTAGCGGAGGATTTTGTCGCGGACGTTGGCCATGTAGATGGCGAAGTCGTCGGGATTGGGGCCGTCGCTGGGATTGGGCTGGAAGAATTCGTCCCAGATGAGGATGCCGTATTTGTCGCAGAGCTCGTAGAAGTCGTCGCCGGTGGACTGACCGACCCAGTTGCGGATCAGGTTCATGTTGGCGAGGGCGTGCATGTGAATCTCGGCGTCGAGGCGGGCGCGGGGGATGCGCTTGAGGGCTTCATCGAGTCCCCAGTCGCCGCCGCGGATGAAGACTTTGACGCCGTTGACGGAGATGGTGAGGGCGTCCATGCCGGGGGCTTCATAGGTGATCTTGCGAATACCGAAGGTGGTCGAGTGCGCGTCGGAGTCGTGGCCGTGTTCGACGAAGTGGAGATGGAGCGTGTAGAGGTTTTGCGGCCCGTAGCCGTTGGGCCACCAGAGTTTTGGATTCGCAAGATGGAGCGGGGCGTAGGTTTTGGGATCGAAGGTGACGGTCTGGGTTTCGTTGGGTTTGAGGGTGACTTTCTGCGAGAAGGTGATGTCACCAATGGTGCCTTCCAGGGTGCCTGTCTGCGGTTTGGGCGAGGTGTTCTGGAGCGTGGCGTTGACGGTGATGTCGGCGGAGTCGGTTTTGGGGAGCGGGAGGTCGGTGATGACCTGGGGATCGTTGATGAGAACAGGACCGGAGGCAGAGAGCCACACTTTCTGCCAGAGGCCGGTGTCGCGATCGCGGACAGCGTTGAGCCAGTCCCAACCGATGGTGCAGAGGAAGGTGGGGCCGTCGATGGCGGTGATGCCGCCGTTTTTACCGACGCCGTTGGCGATGGTGTGTTCGTGGGGATCGCCGGGATGCGGTTGAGGGGAGACTTTGACGGCGAGAACGGCGGTTGAGCCGGGCCTCACGAGCGGGGTGATGTCGAAGCGTCCACGGATGAAGGCGCCGTTGATGGTGCCGGCGTGGGTGCCGTTGACCCAGACTTCGGAAGTGAAGTTAGCGCCGTCGAAGTGAAGCCAAACCTGGTGGTGGGCGTAGTTCTTCGGTATCGCGATGGTAGTGCGGTACCAGTACGAGGTTTTGTTGAGGGACTCGGGGATGATGGTCTCGCGGTTGTTTTCGCCGTAGGTCGGTTCGGGGTAAACCTTGTCGTTGACAAGACTGGTGAGGACGGTGCCGGGGACGGTGGCGGCGAGCCATCCGGCGGGCTGATAGCTCGCGGAGGAAACGGTGGCGCCGGGGTCGGAGACCTTGGCGGAGTCCTGGAGCTGCCAGTTGGAATTGAGTTCGATGGGATCCGGGACGGCGTTCCTTTGGGCGAAGGCGGCGGCGGCTGTGAGGGCGAGGCAGATGACGGCGAAGGGAACGAAGAGTCTGCTGGAAGGAGCCACGGGTTTCCTCGTTTGGTTGGGTCGGGGGCGTCGGGAATCGGCCCTGTCCAGTATTCACAAAGTTGGAGCGGGTAGCCAGCAGGGAAAGGTGGAGCGTTGCAGGTTCGGCCTGCCGGGTTCCGAAATAGAACCGGCTCGGTACTTTCGGGTGGACGGTGAGCGGATTCGGAGTTGAAGGATGAGCGGCGAAGGAGTCTTCTGCTTGCTGTGGGGTGAACCTGGCGATCGGGTCCGCTGCGGGGGGCGGCGATGTTCTTTCCTGTTTTGGGTATGAGGTTCCGATTTGGGTCGTGAGCGGTACTTTGGGCTGGCATGCCAGCCGAGTTTCCTTGCCTGGAGCCGTCTCCGAGGAGTCTTCTGCTTGCTGTGGGGTGAACCTGGCGATCGGCCAGAGGGGGCGCGCTTGAAGACGCCGCCTGTGTTTGGGGTTCAGTCTGCTTCAGTCTGCTTCAATCTGCTTCCGTCTGCGGATTTGTCGGAATAGAACGGACGCTGTACTTCCGGTTCGATGGTGACGACCCCGTGTTGAGGACTGAGCGGCGAAGGAGTCTTCCGCTTGCTGTGGGGTGAACCTGGCGCTTTTGCCAATTCCGGGAGCCGATGTTCGGGTTGGGACGGGCCAGCCGCTCGGCCGGGGGCCTGCGGTAAGCGGCGAGATGCTTCGCCGACGAGGACGTCACGGCACGGATATCTTCCGACAGGTTGGGAAATTCGGGTGTCGTAAACCGTGTGCAGCGGCTATCCTTAGCGTGCCTGTGAGGAAGCGCGGCGGATGAGAATTGCCATCGTCACGGAGACGTTCCTGCCGAAGATTGACGGGATCGTCACCATGGTGACGAAGACGGTGGAGACGCTGAGGGCGGCCGGCGATGAGGTGATGGTCTTTGCGCCGAGCGGCGGACCGGCGGAGTTGTTCGGCGCCGAGGTCGTGAGCCTGCCTTCGATTCCCTTTCCTTTTTATCCGGAGTTGAATGTGGCGGCTCCGCGGGCGTCGATGCGGAAGCATCTGGAGCGGTTTCGGCCGGATGCTTTTCATCTCTTCGAGCCGTCGCTGCTGGGGATCGGCGGGATCTATTACGGCAAGGTGCTGCACATCCCGATTGTGATTTCGTATCACACGAATCTGCCGGCGTATCTGCACTACTACAGGCTGGGGTTCTTCGAAGGGCCAACGTGGAAGCTGATGCGGGCGCGGCATCTGCGGGCGGATCTGAATCTGTGCACGTCGACGCAGATGATGGAGGAGCTGCATCACCATGACATCGACCGGCTCGCGCTATGGGAACGGGCGGTCGATGCGCAGCGATTCCATCCTTCGAAGCGCTCGGCGGAGATGAGGAGTCTTTTGAGCGGCGGCGAGCCGCAGAAGCCACTGATCCTGTATGTGGGAAGGCTTTCGGCGGAGAAAGATGTTGAAACGCTGCGCACGCTCGTGGAGGCGATGCCGGAGACGCGGCTGGCCATCATCGGCGATGGACCGGTACGGAAGGAACTGGAGAAACACTTTGAAGGAACGCCGACCTACTTTGCGGGTTACATGCGGGGAGAGGCACTGGCGCAGGCGTATGCATCGGCGGACGTGTTTGTGATGCCGTCGAAGACGGAGACGCTGGGGCTGGTGTTGATGGAGGCGATGGCGGCGGGGTGTCCGGTGGTGGCTTGTCGAGCGGGCGGAGTACCAGACGCGGTCGAAGATGGAGTGACGGGATTCCTGTATGAGCCGGATGATCCGGATGGTTTGGTGAAGAAGGTGGCGTGGGTGCTGGAACATACCGCCGAGCGAACCGAGGTACAGGTGCAGGCGCGCGCCGATGTGGAGCGACACAGCTGGGAGGGATCGACGGAGCAGCTGCGGCGGTATTATGCGCAGGCGATCGAGCATCCGCGACCGAAGGGAGTGGCTAAAGGCCAGATGCGGTGGAGAGGGGTGACGCGGCGAGTGGTCGTGGCTTCGCTGAGGAGGCTACTTCCCTGAGGGCAGCGGCGCAGGGTTGGGCTGGAGGCTGGCCTGGGCGGCAGCCGGAGCGGGGGAATCCATTTTGTAGGCGCCGTAGTCGATAGTGAGGACGGCGTGCCCGCCGAAGCGGACGTCGGTATCGCTCTCGTTGTGCTCGGGCAGCCAGAACTCTCCGGTTCTGGAGTTGACGTGATGAATCTTCGTGCCACGAATCCAGAAGGAAGGATTGTGTGCGGGTTCGGCTTCGATTTTGGCAACGGCGAAGTCGTCGGCGTCGACCCAGATGGTGCCGCGGTAGAGGAGTTTCGAGTTGGTATGGGGCTCGACGCGGAGGAGATAGCAGGGACGGCCGTCGAGTAGCTGCTGGCCGACGAGGGTGAAGTTGTAGTTGGCGGTGGTGGGGGCGGTCTGGCGGGGGTCGGCGGTCGATTCCTGTTCGGCTGCAAAGAGCTTCTTCAGGACACGGTCGGCGAGCATTTTCGATCCGGTCTGGGAGACGATGCGGAACTGCTTGGTGGCAGGAGCTGAATAGGTGACGGCGACGACGATGGTGGAGCTGAGATTAGCGGGGAACCCGTGGTAGGAGACCGAGTAGGTGCGGAGCTCGGAGTAGCCTTTGAGGTCCTGGGCGCGTTTCTTTTCGCCGTTAGCGAGGCGCTGGACGATGTCGTCGAGGGCGAGGTTGCCGGCGGGGCGGGAGGCCACGGGAGGGTCTGACAGATTTGTAATCGCCGCGTTAACATTTTGGGCGGTGAGGAAGGCGGGCGATGCGAAAGTTGCGGCGGTAACCAGGGTTGCCGCGAGAGTGGCCGTGCGAACGGTTGGACGCAAGATGCCCTATGATGCCGCCTGGGAGAGAGACTCGTCAATCCAACAGTTGCATCATTCTTCATTCCCAAATGTGCCGGCGTACTGTAGCGTAGAACGAAATCGGCACGACTAACGGATTTCTGTTTCCTGTCCCCTGTAGTCATTCTTTTGGTTCCCGGGTTCGGCTTGCTGTCCCGAGGAAGGCGCTCCTGACAGACACGATGAATCTGGAGCGTTCCCGAGGCTATGTCGGGGACGACGGAGGCGGAGTGCACAACGAGTTGTTGGTGCTGTCCCGAGACCAGGACAGGTTGTCCGCATGGCAAAGCGGAGTTTCCCTTCACAGCCATACGCGGCACTCGCAGGAGAGTCTGGGTTTTCTTGCGGCGTTTTTCGAACGGCGTGCGCTGACACGGCGATGGTATGCATGCCAGCGGGAAAGTTGCCGGCGTGTAACCGGAATCGACCTGAATCTTGAGCGGGCACACTGGACGCCGCCGCTGTGCGAGCGGATGGCGCAGGATGTGGAGCAACGGCAAATCGAACAACTGGGACTGCGGCCGATGGTGTCGCTGACGGACCACAACAGCATTGAGGCGTGCATGCTGCTGCGGCAGGATGCGGCGTTTGCGGATGCGCCGATTTCGACGGAGTGGACGGTACCGTTCGGCGGGGCGGTATTTCACTTCGGAATCCACAATCTGCCGGCGCGATCGGCGCAAGATCTGATGGGGGCGATGCACGAGGCGACCTATCTGGCCGATGAGGATCGCATCCTGAGGTTGTTTGCGGAGTTGTCGGCGATCGAGGGTGTGCTGGTGGTGTTCAACCATCCGTTGTGGAACTTCTACAGCATTCCGGCGGACCGGTTCATGTATGAACTGACGCGATTCCTGGGGATGGGGAATCGGTATGTGCATGCATTTGAGCTGAACGGGATGCGGAGTCACGCGGAGAATCGCGCGGCGCTGAAGCTTGCCGCGGAGTGGAACCAGGTGGTGATCTCGGGCGGGGACCGGCATGGGCGCGAGCCGAATGCTTCGCTGAATCTGACGAATGCGGCGGACTTTCCGGAGTTTGTGGAGGAGGTTCGCGACGGACGGCAGAGCATGGTGCTGGTGATGCCCCAGTATGCCGCGCCCCTGGGTTGGCGTTTATACCGAAACTTCACGCACGTAATCGGGGAGTATCCGGAGCATCCGGAGGGGCGCCGGCGATGGGATGAGCGGACCTATCATCCGGATCGCCATGGAGCTGTGGTCCCGATGCGGTTGCTGTGGAAGAGCGGCGAACCAGCTGAGTTTCTGAAGGCGATGTTCGGTGCGGCGATGATGGCTGGACGAGTACCGGTCGATGGTCTGTGGCGAAGGTTGATGCGGCGGGAGAATGAGTCGCTGCAGTTGCCGCACAGGGTCGAGGGTGCAGGGTACAGAGTGCAGGTCACAGGACACAGATCGCAGGCGGTGGAGTTAGCCAGCGACGGGGGCGAGTTGTAGCTCTTTTTCCAGAAGTGCGAAGTGGTCGCGGTCGGTTTCGCAGGCGCCGGTGTGGGGGAGTTGCTGGACCAGAGCGTTGCCCTTTTCCCAGGCTTCGCGGGCTTCGCCGATGCGGTCTTCACTCCAGAGGAAGGCGCTGCGTGCAATCCAATAGTCGGCATTGTGGCGGGTGGGGTGTTTGGCCTGCATGCGCTCCCACCAGAGGCGTGTGCCCTCGGGGTCGTGTTCGAGGCAGGCTTTTCCGAAGATGAAGGGCGTGTGCAGCTCAGCGGGGATGTCGGAGGCTGATTCCTGGTAGATGGTCTCGGCTTCGGCGAGGGCGAGGCTGGCTTCGGAGACGCGGCCGCAATCGAGATAGTAGGAGGCAGCGAGCAGGCGGAGGTGGAGTGCCTGCTGGCCGATGGAGATGGATGAACCGGCGCGCAGGATGGCGTCGATGTCGTAGTCGCGGGGGCGAAGAGGGGAGACCGTAGTGGCGGCTGCGGCGGAGAAGGCGCGATGGAGGTCGGCCCAGGGGCCGCGAGAGAGAAGCTGCAGGATGCGGGCGCCGTCAGAGTAGAAGGCTTTGGTGCGGAAGGGAATGAGGTTGAGGACGGCGGAGAGCAGAGAGAGGGTGGCGAAGAAGGCGAGCGGGAGCCATTCGGCCTGCCAGGGCTGACCGGGAGCCCCGAGGGTGAGAGCCACAGCGGCGAGACCGCCGATGAGGCTGAAGAAGGGGCCGGAAGCCACCATGACGATGTCGCGCCAGAGAGGGCGGTGGGGGTCCTTGGGGGCGACGGCGGTGGCTCCGCCGATGGCGAGCAGACCTGCAAGGACGAAGCGAAATTCCCAGTGGCCGTCGCGCATGCGACCCTGGAAGGGGCCGACGATGAAGGCGCGGAGCTTCATGCCGAGGGCGGAGGCCGCGGCGGCGTGGCCGAACTCGTGAAGGGCGACCATAAGGACCTCGAGCAGGAGAAGCAGGAAGAAATCGTGAAGGAAGGAGCTGCGGATCCAGACGAGGCCATTGGATTCCGCCCAGCGCCACCACCAGGTCATGGCGGAGATGAATCCGCCGGTACCGGCGACCCAGATGAGGCGGTTGACGAGGGCGTGGGTTCCATCGCCGGGGAGCGGCTGCATGAGCTGCTCAGCCTGGACGGCATCACGGCGGCGGAACGCGATGAGGCCGGCTAGTCCGACGGCGAGGAGAAGTGCATCGGGGTTGAGGAAGGCGGTCGCCGGGGCGGTGAGGAAGCGGCGATCCATGTAGAGGAAGAGGCAGCCGAGAAGGGTGTTGGCGGCGCTGGCGAGAAGGCCCCAGGCCCGTGCGGAGGGCTTACCGACCCAGAAGGTCCAGCAGGCGGCGGCGTAGATGACGCCGAGGAGCGGGGTGGCGGCGTGAACCGAGGCTTTGAGGAAGGTGGGGGGAAGGTGCGCTTCAGGCCAGGAGGCGATGTCGAGGATCGCCTGAAGGGAGGAGCGCAGGAACAGGATCGCCCCCAAGGCGAACATCCAGCACAGAAAATTTCGTACCGCGCGCATAACCTTCGCCTGGAACGGGAGTTAGCGGCAGAGTAATGGGGCTGGGGAGGGGCAAACAATGCTACTTCGGAGGGAGGGGATGGGCGTTCGGCGCACCGCGTTCCGCGTTCGGCTCCGACATCCGATTCAGCAGGAGGAGGTGGCGAGGGGTGCAATGAGCGCCGGGGCTGGGACGCCGTCGAGAGCGGGGGTTTTGAGGGGAACGCAGCAGGATTTGTTGAGGCGGTTGAGATCCGCCTGCATGGCCTTGTCCTGCCGAAGAACGATCAGGGTTTCGCGCAGGATTTTGGCGGCTCCGGAGCTGGGAGGGACAACGATCCGATAGTGCATCCATTTCCCTTCGCGCCGCGCGGCGACGACGTCGGCCCGCCTGAGGTAGGCAAGGTGGCGGGAGATTTTGGGCTGACTCTGGCCGAGGATTTCGACGAAGTAGCAGACGCAGATCTCGCGGCCGTCCATTAGGTTGAGGAGCCTGAGGCGGGTGCGGTCGGCGAGGGCGGCAAAGAGGAGCGCGAGGTCATAGCTCTTTGGGGAGCGGTTCACGCATACATGATATACGCCTTGACGGATATGTCCAGCGGAGAATACATTCGTTTTAGCGTATGTAAGGAGGCTTCTCATGGGATCGACGACCAGCGTTCAGGAACAGGTTAAGGCGAAGTATGGAAGCGCCGCACGCGCGGTGGCAGAAGCGGGCACGGTGCAGGCGTGTTGCGATCCGGGGCTGCGTTGCTGCGATCCGATCACGGCGAATCTGTACGGCGCGGAGCAGAAGGGGATGGTTCCTGAGAAGGCGGTGCGGGCATCGCTGGGTTGCGGCAATCCGACGGCTCTGGCCGAACTGCGGGCGGGAGAGACGGTTCTCGATCTGGGTTCGGGCGGCGGCATTGATGTGTTGTTGTCGGCGCAGCGGGTGGGACCGAGTGGCAAGGCGTATGGCCTCGACATGACGGACGAGATGCTGGCGCTGGCGCGAGCCAATCAGGAACAGGCGGGCGTGACCAACGTCGAGTTCCTGAAGGGCGAGATCGAGAACATCCCGCTGCCGGACGATTCGGTGGACGTAATCATTTCGAACTGCGTGATCAACCTTTCCGCGGATAAGGATCGCGTGCTGCGCGAAGCGTTCCGGGTGCTGAAGCCGGGCGGGCGGTTTGCCGTGTCGGATGTGGTGGTGCGCGGCAGCGTTCCGGACGAAGTGCGGAGAAGCATGTTGCTGTGGGTGGGCTGCATCGCGGGAGCGCTGGAGGAGAAGGAATACGGGGAAAAGTTGGCGGCGGCGGGGTTTGTGAAAACGTCGATGGAGACGACACGCGAGTACAACGTGGAGGATGCACGCCAGTTCCTGACGGAGGCGGGTGTAGATGTCGATGCCATTGCGCCGCAGGTGAACGGGAAGTTCTTCAGCGCGTTTATCCGCGCGAACAAGCCGCAGACTGCATGCTGCCAGCCCGGCTGCTGCACGTCGGCGGGAGCGAGGGAATAACCACAATGGCTGGTCCTTACCACGTTCTGTTTCTTTGCACGGGCAACTCGGCGCGGTCGATCATGGCCGAGGCGATTCTGAACCACAAAGGCAAGGGCAAGTTCACGGCGTACAGCGCGGGCAGCCATCCGACGGGACGGCCTCGACCGGAGGCGCTCAAGCAAATCGAGTCAGCGGGGCTTTCGACGGCAGGGCTGCGCAGCAAGTCCTGGGATGAGTTCTCGGGTGGGGGAGCGCCGAAACTGGATTTTGTTTTCACGGTGTGCGACAACGCGGCGAAGGAAACTTGTCCTTACTGGCCGGGGCAACCGATGACGGCGCACTGGGGAGTAGCCGATCCGGCGGCGGTGAAGGGGACGCCGGAAGAAATTGGGCGGGCATTCCGGGAGGCATTCACGGTCCTTGACCGGAGGATCGGGCTGTTTTTGGCATTGCCGCTGGCGACGCTTGAGAACATGGCAATTCAGCGGGAGATCGACGAGATCGGTCAACGGTAGACGTCGCGCCAGAGTATCCGCTGCTAAAAACCAGTTGTTTTCACGGGATCACGGTTCGGTTCGATGCTCCAAATGCGAATCTGAGCCAGTGACTGAGACGGCACTTACGCCGCGAGGGCTGGGTGTGATTCACTCCGGGGCATCCTTTCCCCCCGCATTCCCACGAAAATTCACCCACGGAGAAAACATGAGAATGAGATTGTGGAGTGCCCTGGCGGGCCTAAGCAGCCTGGCCGGGTTCGTTGTATGTGGAGTGTCATCGCACGCGCAGTCGTCGTCTGCGCAGGCGAAGGCCCCGATGTACAGCTATGTTGCGAACTGGCAAATTCCGCGCTCGCACTGGTCCGAAGTGGCGCAGGGGGCCGCGGCCTACAAAACAGTGGCGGATAAGGCACTGGCAGATGGCACGATCGTGGGCTACGGCTTCGATGAGGCAGTCGTGCACACCGCCGATGGCGATACGCACGACGACTGGTGGTCGTCGATGTCGATCGCCGGACTGCTGAAGATGCGGACACAGCTTTTTGCGGCCGGGACCCCTACTTCGCCTGCAATGGATGCGGCCACAAAACACTGGGACGAGATCCTGATGAGCCGTTATTACAACAAGAAGTCGGGTTCCTATAAGAACGCGTACACCTGGGTGGCGATGTATCAGCTGAAACCGGACGCCGGGGATGATGCAGTGGAGATGCTGAGCCGGAACGTCATTGCGCCGTTCCTGGAGAAGCTGTTTGCCGACGGGACGATTCTGGAATACGAAATCGACGAGCAGGCGGTGCACTCGCAGGCGCCGGGCACGTTCTCTGTGGTGTGGGTTTCGCCGACGGCGGAGGGCGTGGACAAGGTGAATGCGGCTCTGTTTGAAACGGTGAAAGCTCAGCCGATGATCGAGCCGGCATTTGGTTCAGCCACAAAGAACAGCGCGCATCGGGATGAGCTCTTGTTGAGCGAGGGAGCGTACAAGTAGGGGTTTTCCCACTCGGGCGCGCGATGATGTCGCGCGCCGG
>DASZYN010000169.1:0-2281 GCA_035545435.1 Acidobacteriaceae bacterium
CGTCATTCATGGCTTCATCGGCCTGCCCATCTTCACCTGGTGGCTCGCTATTGTCTGGGGTCTGCTCGTCGGCTTCATCGGCTTCCTCATGGTCAGCACCTGGCGCTTCTGGAGCGGCAAAGAGATCAATCTCACCGTCCGCCAGCCCTTCCGCTGGATCGTGCTCCTCGGCGTGAGCATCTATCTGTTGGTCTTCTTCTCGCGCGCGGTGTTGCTCCTTCTCGCTCTCGCGTACATGTTTTCGGGCGTCATTGCCCGCCTCGCTTACTCCTGGCGTCGCCATCACCCGCACGCCAGAAATCCTCTGCCTTCTTCACAAGGTCCGATGGGATGACCGATCCGCAAAAAATTGCCATTGTCGGTGCCGGCTCGCTGCGCGGCAAAGAACTCAACGATTCTCTCGCCGACTCACCCTTCGCAGGCGCCGAATTCCTGCTCATGGATGACGAATCGCAGCTCGGCAACCTCGAAGCCGTCGGCGACGAAGTCTCCTTCATCCAGCGCATTGATCCGGACTCGTTCCGGCGCGTCGACTTCGCTTTCTTCACCGGAGACCAGGACCTCACCCTGAAACACTGGGAGAGCGCGCACAAGGCCGGTGCCGGCATCGTCGACCTCTCTTATGCTCTGGAAGGCAAGCCCGGCGTCCTGGTCCGTGCCCCATGGATCGACCAGGCCCTCCAGCCCGCTCCCGCGCAGCCCGGCTCGAGGACCCCCGGCCTTGAGACCCCGGCCATCGTACCGGCGCATTCCGTGGCGGTCGCTCTCGCCCTCCTCCTCGGACGCATCGCGCAGTCCGCGCCCATTCGCATCGCCTCCTGCACCGTGCTCGAGCCCGCCTCCGAATACGGCCGCGCCGCCATGGACGAGCTCCACCAGCAAACCGTCAAGCTGCTCAGCTTCCAGGAATTGCCCCGCCAGGTCTACGACACCCAGGTCGCCTTTAACACCACGCCCGCGTTTGGCGATTCTGCGAAATTCAACCTCGCCACCAGCGAATCGCGCATCCGCCGCCACTTCAATCTGCTCGCCGCCGGCCGCCTGGGAGATGTCAGCGTGCAGCTCCTGCACACGCCCGTCTTTCATGGATACGGCATCTCCCTCGCCATCGAGCTCACCACGCCCACTTCCCTCGATCAGATGGAAGCTTCGCTCGCCGGCGAACACGTCGAAATTGTCACCGCCGAATCCGATCCGCCGACCAACCTCACCGTCGCCGGCCAGGCGAATATCCTCGTCCGCGTCCGCCCCCACAACACCCGCGACCCCGAAACCACCCGCTTCTGGATCTGGGCCGGTTTCGACAATCTCCGCTTCGCCGTTCTGAACGCCCTCGCCTGCGCCCTCGAACTCAAGCGCCTGCGCCCCTCGGGAGAGGTGCAGTAAACGAATTTGCGGAGAAAAATGCCCAGCGCAGAAGTGCGAAGGGAACGAGCAGCAAAGAGGTATCCGTAACCGCGCCCCGCAGCGAACCAGGTTCAGTAGAAAGCCTCCTCCCGGCCTGGCTCCGCCACAACCCGTCCCAACCGCGTGGGTGCAACCCGGCAGCAAAGGGCTATGCTCCCGTCCGCACCCCAAAAAACACCATTTTTGGCCAGGTTCACCCCACAGCAAGAAGCGGACTCCTTTTGCGCGCAAGAATCAATGCCAACCCGCCCTTGCTGCGCACCAAAGTACCGTCCCCGCACCACCCAAAACCAAATTGGGAAAGTGTAACCTGTTCATCTCGCCGGGCCGCAGCACGCTCCGAATCAGGCGACTGCCCCTCAGCTCACCAGAACCGGCTCCCGCTCCGCTGCTCCCGCACCTCGCGGCGCACGCCCCGTCGACCGCCGCACCACCAGCGCCGGTTGCACGCCATATTCGGCGCCCTTGCCCGCATCCTGGCGAATGCTGTACAGCGCCCGAAACGCTACCCGCGCGATCTCCTCTCGCGACAATCGCACCGTCGTCAGCGCCGGCTGCGTGAAGGCGCTGATCTGAATATCGTCGAACCCCACAATCGAAATATCTTCCGGCACCCGCAATCCCCGCTCGTGGATCGCCCCCAGCGCCCCGATCGCCGTCATATCGTTCGACGCCAGAACCGCCGTCGGCCGCGTCTTCCGCCCCAGCAGCCGCGCCATCGCATCATGCCCGCCATCCACCTGGTGATTGCCTTCTTCGATCCAGTCCGCCCCGATCCCCCGCCGCTCCAGGCATCCGATGAACGCCTCCCGCCGCACCCGCGCCGATCGCAGCATCATCGGCCCCGAGATGAATCCGATATCCGTGTGTCCCA
>DASZYN010000170.1:0-2444 GCA_035545435.1 Acidobacteriaceae bacterium
GCTGCCCTCCCACCGTGTGATCGGCAGCGGCACGGTGCTTGACAGCTCCCGCTTTCGCTTCCTGCTTGCGCAGCGGTGCGCGGTCGCGGTGCAGAACGTGCACGCATACATCGCCGGCGAACATGGCGACACCGAGATTCCCCTTTGGTCGAGCGCCAGCATCGGCAATGTGCCCTTGCTCGACTGGAATCGTCCTGCTCCGCTTACGCCGGCCGAACGCTCGTCTATCTTTCACAGCGTCCGTACTGCCGCCGACCGTGTCATCGCGGGCAAGGGCGCGACCAACTATGCAGTCGGTCTCGCGGTGAGCGGAATTCTCCAGGCGATTCTTGGCGATGAAGGGCGGGTTCTCCCAGTCAGCTCCGTGCTGTCGGAGTATCGAGGCCTGAGCGATGTGTGTCTGTCCATGCCGGCCATTGTGAATCGGCGGGGCGTGGACTGCCTGCTGCCCGTGCCGCTCAGCAACGAGGAACACACGGGTCTCGAGGCCAGCGCCGCCGCCATCCGCAATGTCGTGCGGTCGCTCGAATTCTGAATTGCGTGCGAATCAGGCGACGCTTTGGGCTGCCGGCTCGAACAGTCCTGCCTTGGTTTCCTCAGCCATGTAATCCACCACGGCTTTCAGATCGTTGGTTTCCTCGAAGACCTTCAGCTGCCGATCCGCGCCCGTGCCGGTTTCCAAAATCGTGCGGATGTGCTCGATAGCATCGCGACTGCCCAGTTCCTCGACTTCTGGCTCGATCAGCGCCAGGTACTCCTCCATGAGCTCGCGCACAGGAACCTCTTCCTGACGCCCGAAGTCAATGAGCTTGCCGTCCAGTCCGTAGCGCACGGCGCGGAATTTGTTTTCCATCAGCAGAGCTCGCGCATATTGCCGATAGTCCTGATTCCCGGCATGCAGGCGGTAGAGATACGCGGCCGTGGCCTGGATCAGCGCTGCGATGGCAACGGTTTCCTCGGCGCGTAGCGGAATGTCGCACGCCCGCACCTCAACGGTGTTGAAGAACGGATGCGGCCGGATGTCCCACCAGATCTTCTTCGCGTTGTCGATGCAATTGGTCTTCACCAGCAGCGCAACGTAATTCTCGAATTCGGAATAGCTGGAGAACGCGTCCGGAATCCCGGTGCGGGGAAAGTTTTCGAACACCTTCGATCGGTAGCCTTTGTATCCGGTATTCAGGCCCAGCCAGAAGGGCGAATTGGTGGCCAGGGCCATGATGTGCGGCAGAAAATACCGCATTGAGTTCATGATCCGGATCGCCGCTTCACGATCCTCCACGCCCACATGGACGTGCAGTCCGAAGATCAGGTTGGAACGCGCCACGAGCTGCAGATCCTTGACGACCTGGTGATAACGCGGGTCCGGGTAAATCTCCTGGGTGCGCCAGTCTGCAAAGGGATGGGTCGCTCCCGCCACCAGCACCAGACCATGCTCGTGAGCGAGCTTGATCATCTCCCGCCGCAGCTGGTAGAGGTCCTGCCGCGCATCCTCAATGGTGCGACAGATGCGGGTACCCACTTCGACGACCGAGGTGTGCATCTCGGCCTTCACTCGCTCTTCCAGGCGCACCTTGCCCTGCGCGAGCATCTCGGTTGCGATGTGGGAGCGCAGATCCCGCGTTACCGGATCGACGGTCTGATACTCCTCTTCGATGCCCAGGGTAAAGGAAGGCCGCATGGTGCCTGCCGTTATATGACGGGAGGCAGCCGCGAATCAAGCAAATATCGGTCGTGGGTACGGCATCATCGTGGGGAGATTCAGTCCCGGCGGCAGAGCGCTACTCGATTGCCGAAACCGTCGCCTTTGGCTGTCCCACCGCGGCCCCGGTGCTTTTGCCCGTTTTTTTCGTTGCTGTTTTCTTTGCCGCCGGTTTTGCCGCGGCCGCCTTTTTAGCGGGGGACGCAGCTTTTTTCGCCGCGGCCTTCGCTGTATCCGACGCCGCGCCCAGGTAGGCGCTCCAGTGGAACTCCGGCACGTGCGGCCTGGCGATCCTGGCCTTCGCTATGGCCAGATCGGCCACCGCTTCCACGATCCAGTCGAAATTCTCTTTGCCGACCGAGTGCAGGTCCGCATCCGGCGCCGGATTCATGAAGTCGATCGCATACGGCACGCCGTCTTCCACGGCAAACTCGACTGTGTTCAGGTCATATCCCAGCGCCTGGCACAGCTTTCGCGCATCGGTTTCGACTTTATCGAGGAGTTTTTTGTCCGCGGGCTTCGGATTTTTTACGTACCGCTCGGCATGCGGCCGCCGCGGATCGTAGTACATGATTCGCACCTTCTCCTGCCCGACCACATAGCAACGGAAATACTCGGTGAACTTCACGCCCCGCTGCAGCATCATGCACAGGTCGCGGCTTTGGTCGTAGGCCTGGAAGAACTCCTCGCGCGAATGGACGTGATGGACATCGCGCCAGCCGCCGCCATTCACCGGCTTCAGAAA
>DASZYN010000171.1:0-2107 GCA_035545435.1 Acidobacteriaceae bacterium
TCGCGTTCTCGCTCGCACCCATCCCTGCGAGCGGGAGCGTTGCCGGAGTTTCGGTTTCTGCCGATGCGCTCGAGATTACGGTCGATTATGCGCTGGGCGCCGCCATCGACGCACGCGCTTCGATCAACGGGATCAAAGTCACTGCGGGCGCCGATTCGGTATCGATTCCCTCGCTGACTTTCCCGCCACCATCGGGGTTCACGATTACGCCCGATCTCGAAAAGGCATTTCGCCTGCTCTTTTCGATGGCGATCGCCTCGTGGGTTCCTGCGCAGGGATCGGGCCTGGCTGCGCTGCTCGGCCTGACCGGCGGGTACTTTGGCTTACCGGCTGACTGGCCGTTGCTGGGACCAGGATTTCTCGCCGATCCGTTGGGTGCGCTGCGAGCGTGGCTGGGACACATCGCCGTCGATGTGTCCGCGGACCAGACGCCGTTGCTGCCCAAAGCGCTTGAAGTGTTGCCATCGGTTTTTGGAAGCAGCACTGGCGTGTTGTCCGGTTCGGGTATCTATGACGATCCATGGGCTGTCGCGATCGATACCGGCGTTGAACTGCTGACGTGGTTTGAGCCGAATGGTCCTCCGTCGAACTGGCTTGCACCTCTGTCGGGAGCGATTACGGCTGCGGCTTCGTTCAATGAACTGTTCCTCGCGGCTCAGGGGCTTGGCTCTTTCGTGTCCGGCGTGCAGGAGGCGTGCAGTACACCGAGTGCAACGTGGGCAACAGGGTTCAAGTCGCTTGCAACATGGCTGGCAGGAACCGATGGCTTCGTGCCGCTGGAGTCGCAGGTTCCTGCCACGGCTCAATGGACGGCGGGCACCACGCTGCAGTCCTCGCACATGAAAATGCCCAGCGATGCTGCGGCCATCACGCAGATCAATGCTCAGATCGCAAGCTGGAGTCCGGGAGCCAAGGTTGTTCTGCTGCTGGGCCCAAGCTTTTCCGACCACAGCATCTGGGATACGTTTCTGTCCGCTGTTCCTCTCAAGCCGAATTTTAATTTTCGCGTGCCCGGCATCGATCCGGCGAATGTCGATCTGCTCAGCGTTACAGATGCCGCGGATTTCTACACGGTCGACCTGATCGACAACGGCCTTGCCGGACTTGCCGCGCAGATCGGCCGTGTGGTCGAGCGGATCGGGCAGCTTCGTCCCGGCGTGAAGGTGACGCTGGTCGCGCACTCCACGGCTGGAATCGCGGCGCGCAGTTATGCGGCCGTGAACGCGGCCGCCGTGCAGGGACTGATCACGCTTGGCACGCCGCACCTTGGATCAACGCTGCTTCCGATCACCGATCAGCCTACAGGCTCGGCGCTGGGAGTGCTGAACACGCTGGTTCCTTCCCTGCCCGCGGGTTCGCTGAACGATGCCGTGGCCGCGCTGACGCTCGCTGCCGATGGCTATGCGCCCGCTTCCGGTGCAGGGCAACTGCCCGTGCCGGCGCCTTTCCCGGTAGCGGCTTTTGCGGATCCCGGATCGACGGAAACGGGAGGAGTGCCGGCGCTCGCCATCGGCAGTTCGCTGAATGCGGACTTGCTCGCGGCGGTAAAGACCGGTGTGGCTTCGCTCGCTGGAGGGGTCTCGAATCCAGCGCCGACTCATCTTGCTTTCGGAATCCGAAGCCGTGTGGATTTCGGCACGGATGGCGATGTTCAGGTCGACGCCTTTGTGCGCGCCGATGCAGGCCGGTTTGCGCTCTCCACAGACGCGGCGGAACCCGCCCGACCCGCCCATGCACTCAACGCTTCTGTCACTCTGACGCGGCCTGACGACTGGCTAGCCGGTTCTCCTTCATCGCCCGAGCGCGTGCGCTGGATGGAGATGGGAATTAGCGTCTCGCCAGCCAAAGCAGCTCCATGGTTCCGGCTGCACGACGCGGCGTTTCACTCTCCCGTTCCAGGTCTCGTCGATCAGGCAAATCCGAATCTGCAGTCGCTTCTGGGTGTCGTCTTCCAAAAGATTTCAACGCCTCCGCCGAGCGCCGGGAGCGCATTGGGCAAACTGCTCGCGGTGCTCGCCGATCCAGGCAAGATCATTGTGCCCACAACCAGCGGAGGCCTCGCAGTCTCCGCGGATTCGCTGGCGGCGCTCAATGCCGATCCGCTGGG
>DASZYN010000172.1:0-3668 GCA_035545435.1 Acidobacteriaceae bacterium
CATCGGCCAGGGGCCGGCGGCGCGGACGCACGTGATGGAGATCAAGCCGTTCACGTTTGTAGCCGCGACGACCCGGCCTGGACTGCTGAGCTCACCGCTGCGTTCGCGGTTTGGGATTCTGCTGCGGCTCGAGTTCTATACGGATGAGGATCTTCGCTACATCGTGACGCGCTCGGCCGAAGTGCTGGGCATCCCGATCGATCAGGACGGAGCAGCGGAGATCGCCATGCGCAGCCGGGGGACGCCGAGAATTGCGAATCGGCTGTTGCGGCGGGTTCGGGATTTCGCGCAGGTACGGGCGAGCGGGAACATCGATCGCAAGACCGCGTGCGACGCTCTGCAGTTACTCGAAGTCGATGCGCACGGCTTCGACGAGTTAGATCGCCGCTTACTCATGACCATTATTGAGAAGTACGATGGCGGCCCGGTTGGGTTAGGGACGTTAGCGGCGACGCTGGCGGAAGAAGAGGACGCGCTGGAAGAGGTTTACGAACCGTTTCTGATCCAGATTGGTTTTTTGGATCGGACGCCGAGGGGGCGGGTGGCTACGAGGCTGGCGTATGAGCATTTTGGATTGCCTATGCCTCGGGGGCAGCGGGGATTGTTCTGACGGTCGTGCTCGCGCTCAGATCCACAATCGGATCCGGGGAAAGAAAAGCAGGTCCATTCGACTCGCGTCTGAATTGATTCAGCGCGCAAAGGCGCGCGCTGATATGCGGATGCTTCGCTCAGGATGACAGAGTTTTGGCTTCTGGCGAGAGCGGAGTGAGGCTACCGGGCGCTTTCGACGCCGAGACAATGTACATCCGCTGTTTTTTCGAGGCCCTTTTAGATCTAATTGATTCGGCATGGCTTAGCGTAGTTAACAAGTTTGAAAACATGCTAAGTTGCTGAAAAGGGGATACTTCGATACGGCCGCTTGGGTTACACACACGGCCATGTTTGTCATACACGTGGCAGTTTGTGTTATCGAGGCGGCCGAGTTTGTAACCGAAGCGGCCGCGATCGAGTCACGTGCGGATGCCGGGTTTTCAAAGAACGCTCTTGCGGTCCGGCCTGGGCCGGTGTTAAGGGTACAGGGTGCAGGGTACAGGGTGCAGATCACTGATTGCGGATCGTGCCGTCAGCTGGATCGGTGGTTGGTCTCTTCTTCTAAAACAAAAAAGCTCTGCTCGCGGCGATCGCGGACAGAGCTTTGCTTGTTCTTAGGGTAGGAATTTTCGTGTATTAAGGCAAGGAAATTCAATAAGCCGCTGGGTACGGAGGTACCGTGGCGGCGGAATCGGGAACTCTTCGCGGAAACGGGGTGTTTTCCCCGAGAGGCCCGTTCGTTTTCCAGGGAAGCCTGTTTTCGCTTGTCCCTCACAATCGGCGTGGGCTAAACTGCCCCAACCCCATCCCCTCTGGCCCCCTCCAGAATCCCAGGGCGGAGTGTTCCTCATGCTGGGCATTGATGCAACGGCCGCGCGGCGCGCCTGGTCGGCCATCCTGGTTCTGCTCCTGGTTCTCGGCATCTTTGCGATCCGATACACGCTGCTGGTCTTCATCGTGGCGATCCTGTTCGCCTACCTGCTGTGCCCGCTGGTCGAGTTCAATCAGCGGCGCATCTTCCCCAGGTCCCGGACGATGGCCGCGCTCTTTCCGTTCGCGGTGTTCATCATCACCGTCACGGCTGCCGCGGTCATCGTGCATCCGCAGTTCGTGAAGGAGCGCGACCAGCTGTTCGCGCAGGTGAGCAGTCCGCAGTTCAAGCAGCATCTGCAGGAGTGGAGCTTCGACGGGATTCCGGTAGGCCGGCTGATCTTTACCAACTACGGCACGCTGCTCACGATGCTGCCGAAGGACAAGCTCGGCGACAGCCTGCACACCACGATTCGCGACGCCGGCAGCCTGATCCTGGTGCCGATTCTCGCGTTCTTTTTCCTGCGCGACGGGCGGCACATCCGCGACACGCTCGTGGCTCTGCTCTATGGGAGCGAACGGAGCACGCCGCTGGTGCGCAAGGGGAAGACGGTGTGCATTTCGCTGCTGTGCGATGCGCACGCGCTGATCCTCGATTACATGCGCGCGCTGTTGCTGCAGTGCGCGTGCACGTTCGTGGCCTGCGCTGTGTTCCTGACACTGCTGCACGTGCCTTACGCGATTCTGCTGGCGCTGATCGCGTTCCCGCTGGAGTTTGTGCCGCTGGTGGGCCCGCTGATCTCGGCCACGCTCATTTTGGCGGTGTGCGAATTCAGCCTCGCGGTGAACCCGGCGAGCGTTCCTCACCTGCACATCGCGTGGGTGATTGCGTTTCTTGCTGTGTACCGGGTCTTCACGGACTACGTGCTTTCGCCGATCATCATGCGGCGAGGCGTTCAGTTGCATCCGCTGCTGATCATTTTTGGTGTTTACGCGGGCGGCGAACTGGGCGGGGTGGGCGGGATCTTCCTGAGCGTACCGCTTCTGGCGCTGGCGCGGTTGGTGTTCTTTGAGTGGCGGAAGCCGGTGCCGGTCGTCGAGGTGGAGGAAATGGTCCTTGCTCCCGACGTGGATCCGGAACTGGACGCGGTAGGCTGAGCCTCCGATTGTCCGGTAAGGGACGGTCGCGTGAATCGTTCCAATTCCGGGCCTGAAGGCCCGCATCTGCGGCTGCCTTTTCCCCGGCCTGAAGGCTCCATTCGACTCGCCCGCTTGCGCGACTCGCTCAGGACAGGCTTAAGGCTTCTACCGTCGTGCCGCTGACGCGCCACCGCTTCGCGACTGGGCACGGCTCACCCGGTTGGAGCCCCCTGTGGCGTGTCATCGACAGAGCGTACTAGTTTACCGCCGGTGTCGAAGGCTTGGTGGCGGCGAATGCCAGAACGGCCGCAATCACGATCACCACGCCCAGGAGAATTCGCAGGATCATCGTTCCTCCTGGTGCTGCTTAAAAGATGGCCCGACTGCGAATTTGCGTCGTCCGGCTTGCGCTACCGCTCGACCACGCCCGTCCACGCTCCGGGCGGAGAGCAGGTCCCCAGCGACTGCCCGTTCTTCACGGTGTTTCCTGTGACTTTCCCGGTTCGGATACACCCGGTTTCGAGAATCGATACCGTACCGTCGTTGCTGACCATGATCTTGGCCGTGCCGCCGCCGCTTGATTTGAACAGGGGCATCCCGTCGTCGACTTCGTCGCTTACTGTGTAGGTCGCTTTGCCGCCGCCGGCGAAGATCAGCTTCCAGCTCTTGCCGGAACGCGCCACGAACTCCGCACCTTTGGCCGTCTCCGTCGCGCGTTCCTGGGTCTTCTGCTGTTCGGATTCCTCGTCGGTCAGGTCGACGACGATCCACGTGGCGGCCTTGCCCTTCGGCGTCGTCACGAACAAGCTGCACTTGTCATCCGGGTCGTCGATCTTGCGCGTGCCTTCGATCTTCATGCGAATCTCGCGGTCGGTGGCCACCTGGGAGACGATGTGGCAGATGGGATCGGTGGTCACTTTGGCGCCGGTCAGGTTGTAACCGGGAAGGAGGACTTCGGTCGTTTCGTGATTGGGAATCTCGGAGGGCTGCGCGCCGCCGGCATGCAGATCGGGCTTCTGCGCGCTTGCGTGAACAGAGCACAGCATCGTCAGCCCGATGGTCACTGCGATAAGAACTGGTGGACGCATCGATCCTCCGCGATCCGAGCTTGCAGGTTCGAAAGCTGG
>DASZYN010000173.1:0-3809 GCA_035545435.1 Acidobacteriaceae bacterium
CCACCCCGTAACGACCGCCAGCACCGCCGTGCCCAGCACCGCGGTCAACGATCCGCGCACATCGCGCTGGAACACAACATCCATCCGATGCAGCAGAATCCGCGACAGCACGTTCGCGAACAGCGTTCCGACCGCGCCAGCCAGCAGCCCCAGCACCACAAATTCCACACTGAATACGGTCGCAATACGGTTCCGCGTTGCGCCCAGCGTCTTCAGCACCACCACTTCACGTACTCGCCGGAACCGCGTGCTCGCCACGCTCGACGCCAGAATAATCAAGCCCGACAGAATCGAGAATCCCGCAAGAAACCGGATCACCAGCGTGATCTGGTCCACCACGTCGCCGATCGTGGTCAGAATGTCCGCGATATTGATGATGGTCACGGTTGGATACGTCGCAAACAGCGCTCGCTCGATTTGAGGAATCGCGCTCGGCCTGGCATGAATATCGCCATACCAAACCGTCGGCTGGTCCGCGAGCAGCGCCTGCGGCAAAATATACGAACTTCTCGCAAACGCGTTCTCGCCCACTACCTTATAGATGACAGCCACCCTTACCGGAATCTCCTTCTCGCCGGCGATGAAGGTCATTTTGGATCCGACCTTCAGCTTGAGTCGCTTTGCAATGAAATCCATCACGGCAAGGTCGTCTCCACCGTTTCCGGACCACCACTTTCCCTCTACGATTTTGGTTCCCTTCGGCGCCGCGTCCGCCCAGGACAGCGTCGCGGTCTGCAGCAGATGCTTTGGATACTCCTTGTTTTCCCTGAGCTGATCCACCGGCGTTCCGTCAATCGACCCGATGCGCGCCGAAACAATCGGAATCGCCTCCAGTTCTCCAATCACCCCCGGCTGTTTCTTCAACTCCGCGCGAATGCCGGGCATTTCCTTGCTGCTCATATCGACGAGGAACAGGTTGGGCGTGTCCGGTTTCAAATCCTCATGCAGTGCATTCACAATCGACCGCTGCATGAGGAAAACGCTCAAAATGAGCATGACTCCAGTTCCCAGCGCCGCCAGCACCGCCGTGGATTGATTTCCAGGCCGATACAGATTCGCCAGCCCATGCCGCAGGGCCGAGTGCAAATGTAACCGTGTCCGTGACAGAAACGCCCGCAAACCCCGCAGCGTCGTCGCCGACAATCCCAGAATGAACACCAGCAGCCCCGCCAGGCAAATCGCAAACCACTTCCCTACCAGGGCCGAATCGGCCAGGGCCGCGGCAATGCCTCCCAGTCCGCCCAAAATTACGAACACCGAGGCGAGTTGCAGCTTGTGTTCCTTCAGCCAGCCAATCCATCCCGACCCGTCGCCTGACTCCACCATCCGTCGCAACACCAGGCTCGGTCGAACGCGCCGCACATCCAGCAGCGGCGGCAGACAAAACAGCAGCGTCGTCAGCACGCCCGTTCCCAATGCCGCCAGCACCGGATTCAACGGCAGGCGAATCTCGGGCCGCAGCGGCAGCAGCTTGCCGAGCAGCGTAGGAAATGCATACTCGACCCCCATCCCCAGCGCCACGCCGATCAGCGCTCCGCCGATCCCAAGCAGCAGGGTCTGGATCAGATAGATTCGCAAAATGTCCGACGACCGAGCCCCAATCGACTTCATGACCGCCAGAATCTCGATGCGCTGCTGCAGGTGTGCGCGCATCGCCATGGCGACGCCAATTGCACCCAGGACCATGGCTACCAGGCAGATCAAACTCAGTAACCCTGTCGCCCGATCCACTCCCTGGGTCAGCGCGGGGCTGGTCTCGCGAAAATCCGTGACCTGCGCCTCCGGCAAAATCTTTTCGATTTGCGCGCGGACATCGGCCACCTTCAGCTTGTCGCCCAGAGCAAACAGATACCGTTCCGTGGCGCGGCTGCCCGGCTGCAGCAGTTCGGTCTCCTCCATCGCCTGCCGCGTCATCATCACGCGCGGGCCGAGGCCGACGCCGGCAGTCATGCGGTCGGGCTCCTTCTGAATCACGGCGGCAATCCGGAACCATCGCCCGCCGAGCTTCAGTCGGTCGCCGATCTTCGCCCGCAGACGCACCAAAAGATTGTCATCCACCACGACGGTGTCGTTCGTCAGCGCATCACGCAGGCTTTGCCCCGTCGACAGCAGCACGGTCCCGTAAAACGGATACTGCCGCGGATCAATTGCCTTGAGGGTGACCAGCAGAGGCACAGGATCGCCCTCGACCATTGCCATCGAAACCGTCTCTGTGACCACGGTTCGCCGCACATCCAGCCCCGACTGCGGGCTCGCGAGCGCATCCAGTTGCCTCGTCTCGTTCGGTGTGGCCTGTCGAAACATCCGCGCCGACATATCCGCCGCCATGATGCTGCGCGCCTGCAGGAACAGCGTTCGGGCGAACGATGTGCTGAACCCGCGTACCCCGGTCAGAGCCGCCACCCCGATGGCGACCGACAGCAGCACGAACATAAACTTCGCTTTCCCTGCCCGCAGCTCGCGCCAGGCAATGCGCGCCGCCACACTCCATGGAAGAGACTGCTTCTCGCGGATCAACGCAACGTCCCCAGGGATTTCGTCGCCCGCGCTCATACCGCCGCCACCGCATCCGCTCCAACAACAGCCTGCCCGGCACCCTGCATTACATCGGCCACGACGATTCCATCTTTGAGCACAATCCTGCGATTCGCCCGCTCCGCGATCTGTGGATCATGGGTCACCAGCACCAGCGTCGTCGCGCTCTCGCGCTGCCGCTCGCCCAGCAGTTCCAGCACATGCTGTCCGTTCGCGGAATCCAGGTTTCCCGTCGGCTCATCGGCCAGCACAATCGGCGGTTCCAGAACAAACGCCCGCGCCAGCGCGACCCGCTGCTGCTCCCCACCTGACAGCTGCACCGGATAGTGATGCAGCCGGTCCTGCAACCCCACGGCCGCCAGCAGCGGCTCAGCCTTCTTCCGCGCATCGCCTCTTGCATTGAGCTCGTACGGCAGCATGACGTTTTCGAGCGCCGTCAGCGTGGGAATCAGCTGGTACGACTGAAAGACAAATCCAATCCGCTGCCCCCGCACTTCTGCCAGCTTGTCCTCTTCCAGATGGCTGATCCTGATGCCATCGAGGATCACTTCTCCCTCCGACGGCGAATCCAGCCCGGCAAGCAGGCCCAGCAGCGTACTTTTTCCGCTGCCGCTGGCGCCCATGATCGCGGCAAATTGCCCCTTCGGAATCGTGAGGTCGATCCCCCGCAAAATCTCCACCACACGCGCCCCGTTCCGAATCGACTTCCTGAGCCCTTTGACTTCGATCATCCACTCTCCTCTGCGGCTTCCTTCCATTGTATCCCTATGTAGCATACTTCCTTCCAAATCCAGCCCTGCCGCCAGCCGTCCCGTTGCTAGACTACCCATGTGTTCCGCCGCCCCATCCTCCTGGCTTTCCTTTGCGCGCTCTCCCTCAACACATACGCCGTGCCGCCTCGTCCCGTTCCCGTTCCTGTGATTGACTGTTTCGGGGACAGCATCACCGCCGGCTATGGACTCACCCCCGGGCACGCCTGGCCCGACGATCTGCAGTCTCTCCTCGATCAACGGGGCTACCACTACAAAGTCGTGAACTCCGGCGTCAGCGGGAACACCAGCAAAGACGGCGTCGACCGACTGAAAGATGTTCTCCGCCTTCACCCCGCGATCGTGATTGTGGAATTTGGCGGCAACGACGGCCTGCGCGGTTTGCCCATCGCGGATACCCGCCGCAACCTTGACACCATCGTCTCCACCCTGGTTCGCTCCGGCAGCAAGGTGATCCTGGCCGGCATCACGCTGCCTCCCAACTACGGTTCCGACTACATCAAG
>DASZYN010000174.1:0-1739 GCA_035545435.1 Acidobacteriaceae bacterium
CCCGCAGCTGCCGTAATTCTCTCGGACGTCGATGCCTTCACCATGTCTACGCTGTATACCAGATGAATGTATACGCTGTATACCCGGACAAAGTTCATCCTGCTGAACCGCAGCACTCGCGCCGCAATTCCCTGCGCTCCACGCTGCCCGTCACCCTGCGATGTTGAACGCGTTGGTTCTCAATTCGAAATATTGCGAGCCATTTCATTGACCCTTCCCGGCTTCGCGTATCGAATGAAAGGCAGGGCTTACTGCCGTCACTCGGAGACGGCGCACGACCCGACCTCATCGGCAGCGCTTCGCGGAGAGCCGAACGTAAACCGGACCAGGACAAGAGCCGCGCCTAAGCGGCCTGCTTTGTCCAGTGAATTAAAGAATGCGAAAGGCCCGCAGGCATGACCCTAGGGATAGCGGTCCCGTTTCCAGGCGGATCGATCCTCTGTACCGATTCTCCGATTGAGGCAAACGACGGCTCGGCGACCGAAAGTGAAGCCGCCCTCATGTCCGTCACCTCCGGCAAACGCATCTTTGCCATCACTTACGCCGCAAAAGATCCCCGTGCAGGACGCATGCTCGCTTCTGACATCGCGACGGTTGCCTGCAGCGCTCCCACCCGCCAGGACATCGTGCCCGGCATCAAGCGGGTCATGGGTGACTGGTTCCGTTCCTATGGCGTGGCACAAATTCCCGCGCTCCAGTTCCTCGTTGCCAGCAACTCCACCGACGATAACGCCGGACGCATTCTGCTCTGCGAGCCGCCATCCACGGTCGTAGAGACCTTTGGACCCTGCGTTGTGGGTGCCGCGGCCGGTCCCATCACCCCATGGCTCAAGATGCTCACCGCCAGACAAAATCAGAGCATCAGTTTGCGCTCCATCGTCCTTCGCCTGACTTATCTGCTTTACCTCGCACGCAAATACGACCCCGGCGTCGGCGAGGACACCGAGATGATCGTCCTTTCCAATCGTGGCTCCTTCAGCTACATCGATCGCAGGGAGATTCGCCAGGCCGAAGGTCTCGGCGAAAAAGTCGACATGCTGCTGCTCGACGTGGCGCGACAGCTGCTGACGGCGGAGATGGAACAGAACCCCCAGACCATCGCCGAGGAATTCCTGCGCGGGTATTTCGATGTCATGGAGCAAAACCCTCAGGTGTACTTCCCCTCCCTGGCCTGGCTGGACAAGATGACCGGCAACGGCGGCTCGGCGGGCCCGATCCCGGTGCCTGTTCCCATGCCGACCGGTACACGCGGCTAACCCTCTCCATCGCGTTTTCAGAACAGCTCACCCTCGCCGCGCCTCCGCGTCAAAGTGTTACCACTCGTAACATTTTTGCCACTGATCTATTGCAGAAAGTGTAGATTGGCAGGGACCATTTTCCTGTAGCGGACCCAGATCCAAAGGCGGCAAACACCATGGGAGACTTCCTCAGCGACCTGCGCTACTCCCTGCGCATGCTCATCTCGAACCCGGCCTTCACCATCACCGCGGTCGCCGCCCTCGCCCTTGGCATCGGTGCCAACACCGCCATCTTCACCGTCGTGAACACGGTGCTCCTCAAGCCGCTCTCCTATCCAGATCCCGACCGCATCGTGCAGCTGATGAACACATCGCCGGACGGCAACTTCGGCGTCGCTTCCCCGACCAAATTCAACAACTGGCGCGCGCAAACCAGCGTTCTGCAGGATGTCTCCGCGTATGACTTCGGCGGTCCCGGCTTCAATCTCACCGGCGAAGTCC
>DASZYN010000175.1:0-11278 GCA_035545435.1 Acidobacteriaceae bacterium
CTCCGCCATGGAGCGCCGTACCTCACCCCATTTGCCTCCGCCGAACAACTCCGTCTGTTCTTCGCTCAGAACCCGACTGCGCAACGCATCCCCAACTTCTTCCTCTTCTCCTCCGCTATCCCCTTTGGGATTTTTGCCACCACCGCCGTCAGCCGACTCCGCTTTCTCGGAGTCAGGGCAGCCGGAGCCAACATCGCCCTGTTCGGCGGCATCTCCGCGGCCATCGCCCTGTTTTTCTCCGGCATGGCCGGCTCCATCCTGTCTGTCCCCGACGTCCTCGCATCGGCCGAGGTCGTCAAAGCAGTCTTTTATCTCAGTTTCCTTTCCGGCGGAGTCTTCTACGCAGTCTCCTTCGGCTTGCTCGCCGCCGGTATTTCCGTCACCAGTTACTTCAAGGGCCTCCTGCCGAGATGGATCGCGGCACTCGGCATCGCCGTCGCCCTTGCCGGAGAATTGTCTTCTCTCAGCCTGATCGCTTACCCGGCGAACTTCTTCATTCCCGTCGCTCGGTTCGCCGGCTTCCTCTGGATGCTCCTCGCTGCGTTTGCGCTGATGCGAGTTCCCCCTTCGCTGCAAAGCGCCTCTGCCCAACCTGGCGGGATCAGCGTCGCTTAAACCGGCGTTCCAAAATGGAGGACGTCTATGCCGGCGCAACAAACCAATAGCTCAGGCTCCCCACGCGCTAAACCGGTGCCGCTCACTCTCCGCATCGGCTTCTGGATCTGCATCATTATCGCCGTCGCCGCTGTCATCCGGCGTCTCGCGGCGCTCGCTCATCCATCGTCCTCCGGACCACCGCAGATGGCAGCGCTCGACACCGTCTTTGCCTCACACGCCGCACTCACGCTCGCGCATATCGTACCCGCCCTGGCCTTCGTGCTCGTCACGCCCTTCGCAATCCTGCCGCGCTTTACACGCCTCGCCTGGCCGGAACGCCTCCTCTTCCCGCTCGGCACCATCGTCGGCATCACTGCTTATGCCATGAGCGTGTACGCCGTTGGGGGCTGGACTGAGCGCAGCGCCGTCCTGTTCTTCAACAGCCTCTTTCTGTTTTCAATCGTCCGCGCCTGGTATTACTGGATCCACAGCCAGTCAGCGCTCGAGAGGCAGTGGCTCCTGCGCGCCGTCGTAGTTTTGCTGGGAATCGCCACAACGCGGCCCGTCATGGGCATCTTTTTCGCAACCAGCCGCATGACCCACCTGACTCCCCATCAGTTTTTCGGAATCGCCTTCTGGATCGGCTTTTCTATTAACTGGCTGGTCGTCGAATGGTGGCTGCGCACGACTGGCAAGCGAGTCCCGGCATGATCTCTCCTCCCGGGTGCAGTCACCGACGGAAAACGCCGTCAGTCAGATTTGCCAGTTCGCCGCCTCGCTTTGCCGAGTTCGCGGTAACCCGGATGCACGCCCGGAGCGAGTCCCTGAGCACCTGCAATCTTCTGCAACAACGACTCCAGCTGCGCACATTCTGCCGAGTTCAGCCCGGTGCATATCAATTTGTTATGCTCCCGCGCCAGCTCTCCGATGGAGCGAAAGACGGCCTCTCCCTGCGCGGTCAGGCGCAAGGAGTAGAGGCGGCGGTCACTGACATTCGGCTCACGCACGATCAGCCCGCGTTTCTCCAGGGCATCGATCACTCCAACCAGCCGGCTCGGATGCATCCGCAGGGCTTTCGCCAGATTCTGCTGGCTGATCCCTGCATGCTCCCACACGATCCGCAGAATACCGGCGTCTGGTGGCGTCAGCTGCAACGGACCCAGCAGCCGGGCAAATTCCTGCGCCGAACGCCCCCCAATTTGAGACAGCAAAAAGGCTACCTGTGGGGGCTTGTTCCTCTGAGACTTATCGTCGCTCACGCATCACGATTATATCGATTAATCGTTCAATTCCTGAACGATTAGAGCTGAGTCCCTTCTTCCCCATCCTCCACCGCCTGGGGTTTCGATCCGCAGCACATCGCCAGCCTCCAGATACACGCTGCATTTCCCGGCCAGTTCCGTCAGCTCACCCGTATTCGCCCTCTTCACGGTCGCTCGGCCTGCTGCACCTTCATTGCCGCCCGCGAGTCCCCACGGCCGGAACTTTCGCCGTTCCGCCAGCAGGGTCGCCTGAGCCGGACCGAGCAGCTCGATCTCCCGAACCAGCCCATCCCCGCCCCGAAATTTCCCTTCCCCCCCGGATCCCCGGCGATATTCATATCGCCGCACGCGAAACGGATAAGCATATTCGAGCGCCTCAATTGGCGTGTTGAGGGAATTCGTCATATGCGTCTGCACTCCGGAGATCCCCTCAATTCCCGGGCGCGCGCCCATTCCGCCCGCCATCGTCTCGTAGTAAGTGAATGGCTGTCCCGTCCGCGGATCGATGCCACCGATGGTCAGATTGCTCATCGTGCCCGCGCTCGCCGCCGGAACCCGATCCGGCACGGCAAGGGCAAGGGCGCGCATCAGCACATCGACGATCCGCTGCGACGTCTCCACGTTTCCACCCGCCACCGGAGCCGGCGGCCGCGCATCCACAACGGTTCCCGGTTGCGTCACCAGCGTCAGCGGCCTCAGAATGCCTGCGGTCGCGGGCGCATCGTGCTCCAGCAGGCAACGCAATACATAGAAGCACGCCGACAGCGTGATCGCCCGCACCGCGTTCACGCTGCCCGTTACCTGCTCCGAGGAGGCACTGAAATCGACGTGCATCGTCGCCAGGATTGGATCGATCTGCATCTTCACTGCAATCCGAATCGGCTCATCGTCGACCCCATCATCGTCCAGCCAGTCATCCGCGGCGAACTCTCCCGGCGGCATCCGCCGCAACTCTGCGCGCACCAGCCGCTCCGAATAATCCAGCAGCTCATCGGCCAGCTCCCGCAGCCGTTCTGGACCATACTTCTCCACCAGTTCCAAAATTCGCCGTTCGCCGACTCGGCACGCGCCCATCTGCGCTGCCAGGTCGCCTTCCCTCTCCGCCGGTGTCCGCACATTCATCAGGATCAAATTCTGCACATCGCGATCCATCTTGCCGCCACGAACAATCCGCACGGGGGGAATCCGCAAGCCCTCCTGGTAAATCTCACGCGCCGGGCCCATCGATCCCGGAAACATGCCACCCACATCCGCGTGATGAGCGCGCGCCGATACATAGAACTCCGGCCTCTCCCCTTCTGGCAGAAACACCGGCAGCACCATGGTGATATCCGGCAGATGCGTGCCACCCGCATACGGATCGTTCAGAACCACGATGTCTCCTGGCGCAAACTGCGTCGCCGCCACCGCCGCCTCGACCGACATGGGCATCGATCCCAGGTGAACCGGCATGTGATCGCCCATCGCGATTACGCGCGCCTCCCGGTCGAACACCGCGCACGAGTAGTCGCGCCGCTCCTTGATATTCGGCGACAGTGCCGTGCGCCGCAGCGCCGCGCCCATCTCCTCCGCCACCGAATGCACGGCGCTGCGAAAGATCGCCAGTTCAATCGGATCAACCGCCGCGCTCATGCGTCTTCTCCAATCGTGATCACCAGGTTACCGAACCCATCGACTGCAGCGCTGCAATCCGCCGGCAGAACGGTCGCCGACGTGTATTCGGTGATCATGGCGGGTCCAGGAATGACATCTCCGGGGACGAGCTCTTCTCGCCGATAGAACCGCGACTGCACAAATTTCCCGTCGAAGCAGACCTGCCGTTCCACATAACATGCCTGTCTTCCGGTACCCGACCTCAACTCTCTCCGCCGTGGCACATACGGCTCCGTCTCCGCCTTCATCCGCAGCCGCAAATTCACAACCTGGACTTGCTTTTCCTCATCGCAGAACCCGTACCGCTGCCGATGCAATCGATGAAAAACCGCGATCGATTCCATGGGTGCAATCGAATCCCACGGGACATTGAGTTCGTACCCTTGTCCCGTGTAGCGCATATCCAGCGAAAACTCTGCCGAGCCGCTCAGCCCTTCGGCGGCAAATTCCTTCCGACCCTGCTCTTCCAATTCTCGAAACATCGGCGCCAAACTCTCGATGGCATCCTCCGCCAGCATCACCGTTCGCGCATGATCGCGCACCACGTCGGCCAGCAAAATCCCCAGGGCCGACAGGGCTCCAGGCATCGCTGGAACCAGCACCTTCGGAATCCTGAGCGCCCGCGCCAGAGCGCATGCATGCACCGGCCCTCCGCCGCCAAAGGCCACCAGCGTGAAATCGCGTGGGTCGTACCCTTGCTCCACAGAAATGACGCGGATCGCCTTATCCATCTCCGTCTCAACCACACGCACAATCCCCGCCGCAAAGTCTTCCACCGACGCCAGCGGGCCTTTTTGCTCTTCCAGTAATTTCCTGGCTCGATCTCGATGCAAGGGCACGCTCCCGCCGAGAAAGCTCTCAGCATCCAGTCGGCCCAGCAGCAGATTCGCATCGGTCACTGTTGCCCGCATTGCCGAATCAGCCCCACGGCCAAAACAAATCGGCCCCGGATCGGCGCCCGCCGATTCAGGTCCCACGCGCAGCATGCCGCCTTCGTCGAAGCGTGCAATCGATCCGCCACCAGCCCCCACCGTGTGGATCTCAAGCATCGGCACGCTCACCGGCACTCCGGCCACTACCGAATCTCGCGTGCGCTGCACTCCGCCACGGGTCGCGTCGGACAAAAACACATCCGTCGACGTCCCGCCCATATCGAGCCCAATAATCCTGTCGAAGCCCGCCCACGCCGCCACGCGGCACGCGCCAATCACCCCGCCCGCTGGTCCTGACAGAACCGTGCGTACCGGCTCCTCGGCTGCCAGTCGCGCCGAGACAATTCCTCCGGAAGACTGCATCACGTCCACACCCGTGCCACCGTGCTCTGCGCGGACTCGCTCTTCGAGATGCAGCAAATACCCCCGCATCAGTGGCGCCAGATAGGCGTTCACCACGGTCGTCGCGGCTCGCTCGTACTCACGAAACTCCGGCAGAATCCGATGAGAAACCGAAACCGGAATCCTCAGTTCCCGCATTGCCGTTTCTATACGTCTCTCCGTCTGCGCATTCGCGAACGAAAACAGCAGCGACACCGCAACAGCCTCCGCGCCGCTCTCGCGAATAGCCTGCACCAGCTTCTGCAACTCGGCTTCGTTTGGCTCGCGCAGAATTCTGCCTTCCGCGCTCACTCGTTCCTCGACGCCGAACCGCAGTTCGCTCGGCACAAGGCAAACCGGGACCGGCGCGAACCAGTCGTACAGCGCGGCTCGCGTCTGCCGCCCAATCGCAATCGTGTCTTCACAGCCTGCCGTCGTTACGAAAGCGACCCGAGCGCCGCGCCGTTCCAGCATCGCGTTCGTCCCCAGCGTGGTTCCGTGCCGAACGTCGACGGCTTCGCCTTGCCCGGCCTGTGCCAGCGCCTGCAGAACTGCACCCGCCGGATCCGCCGGTGTTGAAAACACCTTCAGAACCCGGAGCTCTCCATTTCTCAGAGACACGCAGTCGGTAAACGTTCCACCTGTATCAATCGCTGTGCGCAAAGGTCCGTGCTCTCGTATCGTGGTAGGACAGCATCGCGGCTGAGACCAGCCGTACTCCTGCACTTTAAATCAGAGACCGACCTTGAACGGCTTCTCCGCCTGGCTCACAGAAGCATCCGCCGAACAGAAGCGTACTCTGCTGGCCGCATCGCTCGGCTGGATGCTCGACAGCATGGACGTGATGCTCTATGCTCTCGTGCTCGGCCAGGTCCAGCGCGAACTCCATCTGTCGGCCGCCATGAGCGGCGCCATGATGTCGATGACCCTGCTCAGCGCTGCCATCGGCGGAATCGCCTTCGGCTGGTTCGCCGATCGCGCCGGCCGCGTCCGCGCTCTCTCCGCCAGCATCCTTATTTACTCCGTCGCCACGTTCCTTTGCGGCCTCACCCACACCGCCCTGGCTCTGCTCACCTGTCGCATCATTCTCGGCCTGGGGATGGGCGGCGAATGGGCCTCCGGCGCCGCGTTGGTGGCGGAAACCTGGCCGGCCCACCATCGCGGCAAAGCTCTCGCCCTCATGCAGAGTTCCTGGGCTGTCGGTTACGCGCTGGGCGCCGCTCTGGTCGCGGTCATCATGCCGCATTTTGGATGGCGTGCCGTCTTTTTCTTCGGCACCGCTCCAGCTCTCGCAGCGCTCTGGATCCAGTCCCGCCTGCACGAGCCTGAAGCGTGGCGGCAGGAGCACACCGCCCGCCCCCGGTGGGGCCAACTGTTCCGCGGACGCCTCGGTTTCAGCACTCTCGTCTGCGCCACCATGAACGCAGCCTCGCTCTTCGCCTGGTGGGGTCTCTTCACCTGGGTGCCGCGCTTTCTCTCAATGCCCATCTCCCAGGGCGGCCGCGGACTCGGCATCGTGATGACCTCCGAATGGACCATCGTGATGCAGATCGGGACGTTCCTCGGCTACGTCAGCTTCGGCTATATCGCCGATCGCTTCAGCCACAAGTACACCTACATCGCCTATCTCCTGATCGCCGCAGTCATGGTCCCGATCTTCGCCTCGGTCACAAGCCCCTCCTGGCTTCTCATTGTCGGGCCGCTGGTCGGGTTTTTCGGCACCGGCTATTTCAGCGGCTTTGCCATCCTCACCAGCGAGCTCTTCCCGACCGTACTCCGTGCCTCAGCCATGGGCTTCGTCTACAACATCGGCCGCGTTCTCAGCGCCGTTTCTCCCTGGCTCATCGGCCGGGTTTCCGAGCGAAGCGGGCTCGGTTTTGCACTCACTCTCACCTCCGCCGGTTTTCTCCTGGCCGCCCTGATTGCCTCGGCTCTGCGATCTCCCGCGCCGTCAATTGCCGTCACTGATCCCTGACCCGCTTCCTTTCACGGATTCCCGCATCCCTACTCTGTACATCGCAACCTGTACCCTGAAGCTGGTCCTTATGAAGATTGGAATCACCTGCTATCCAACTTACGGCGGCAGCGGCGTCGTCGCCACCGAACTCGGCATTGAACTGGCCGCAGCCGGCCACCAGGTTCACTTCATCGCCTACTCGCAGCCCTTCCGCCTGCGCGGCCGCGAGCAGGACATCGCCTTCCATGAAGTTCCGGTCTCCAATTACCCCCTCTTCGAATACCCTCCCTACGACTTAGCCCTCGCCACGCGCATGGCCGAGGTCGCAGCCTACTACGAACTCGACCTGCTGCACGTCCACTACGCCATTCCTCATTCCATCTCCGCCTATCTCGCGCGCCAGATGCTTCTCCGGCAAAATCGCCGGCTTCCTTTCATCACCACCCTGCACGGAACCGATATCACTCTCGTCGGCCTCGACCATTCCTACCTGCCCATCACCCGTTTCGGCATCGACGAGAGCGACGGCGTCACCGCCATTTCGAATTACCTGCGAGAGAAGACGATCCAGGAGTTTCATCCCGAAAGGCCGATTCACGTCATCCCCAACTTTGTGAACTGCGACGTGTACATGCCTCTCGATGAAGACGCGCGCAGGGCCGGTCGCGCCCGTTATGCCGAGCCGGGAGAGAAGATTCTCGTCCACCTGTCCAACTTCAGGCCTGTCAAACGCACCGCCGATGTGATCCGCATCTTCTCGCGCGTGGCGCGTGAGCTGCCCGCGCGCCTGCTGATGATCGGCGACGGTCCCGACCGCTCTGCCGCAGAATGGATCGCCCATCGCAAAGGCATTCAGGATCGCGTCCACTTCCTCGGCAAGCAAAGCAGCGTTACAGACATTCTGCCGTTGGCCGACCTCCTGCTCATGCCCAGCGAACTGGAATCCTTTGGCCTCGTCGCCCTTGAGGCCATGGCCTGCCGCGTACCCACCATCGCGACGCAGGTCGGCGGAATCCCCGAGCTCATCGAAGATGGCGTGACGGGCCGCCTCTTCCCTGTCGGCGATGTTGAAGGAATGGCCGGAGCCGCTGTCGAACTTCTCAGCGACTCCAGCCGTTACCTCGCGATGGCCGAATCGGCCCGCCGTACCGCGAAATCCCGCTACTGCGCCTCAAAGATCATCCCTCTCTACGAGAGCTTCTACCAGGAGATCCTCAGCGGGTCCGCCACAAGTGGCGTTTAGTGAATCATGTTGATCGTGTCCTGCGAGATGGTGTCGAACGTTGTGATCGCTTTCGAACTCGCCTGAAACGCCTGTTGCGCCACAATGAGGTTGGCAAACTGCGTTGCGATGTCCACGTTGGCGCCCTCCAGCGCCTTTTCCTGCAGCGTTCCCAATCCCCCGGTCCCCGCAATGCCCACGGTTGCCGGTCCGGAAGCGGTGGTGGTCGCGTAGTTATTCCCGGCCTCGATGGTCAGCCCCTGCAGGTTCGCCACATTGGCCAGCGCCACCTGGCCGACCACCTGCGTCTTTCCATTGCTGAACGTGGCCGAGACCACTCCGGAGGAATCCACGCTGAACCCCTGATAGCTTCCGCTCGCATACCCATCCTGGATCGTGCCCGTCACTGGATTGCTCGAGGCCGACGTCCCCACCGCACTCTGAGTGATCAGCCCTGCGCCGCTGGCGCCAAACAGATCCCAGGTCAGGCTCAGGTTCGACGCTCCGTCGGTCAGTCCGCCCAGCTGAATGCCGACCACATTCGTCGACGGCGCAATCAGATTGCCGTTGGTATCGAACGTCAACGATCCCGTAGCATTCCCTGAAGCCGTTCCCGCCGCGCTTTCCAGAAGATTGCCTCCCAGCGAAATCCCGGGGCCGGAGATACTGAGCCCGTTCCCGTTCACCGAGACCACCACTCCCTGGATGTTGGCGTTGCCGATTGCCGCCGTCAGCGCCGTGGCGTAAGAGTTCAGCGTCTCCCCGGGCGCGATGGGCGGGGCGGTGATCGTAGTACTGTTGCCACCTCCATTCGTTCCTGTGATCGTCAGGCTGGTCGATGGATCGATGGTCGTGCCCGCGTCGATGTTGTACGCGTAGGTGGTTATCCCTCCCTCCACCACCGTGCCGGTGATCGCGCCGCCGGTAACTGTCAGCGTGCTGCCGTTGAGGCTGGCCGTCGCTGTGCTGCCCGCGTTGGTCAGAGCCGTCTGCAACGCCGTCAGATAGGTGCTCAGCGACTCCCCGGAAGTTGCCGCCGGTGCCGTCACCGTTGTAACCCCGTCATTGATCGTAAAACTCGTCGAGGGGTCCATTGTCCCCCCTCTGTCAAGGGCAAACGTATTCTGCGCGATGCTTCCCTCCACGACATTCCCTGTGATCGTGCCTCCCGTTATCGTCAACGTACTGCCGCTGACGCTGGCCGTCGCCGTGCTGCCTGCATTCGTCAGCGCTGTCTGCAGCGCCGTCAGATACGTAGCCAGTGACTCCCCGCTGGTCGCCGCCGGCGCGGTCACGGTCGTGGTGCCGTCATTGATCGTAAAGCTGGTCGTGGGATCCACCGTCGCTCCGCTGTTGAGGGTGAAGCTGTTCCGGGTCACACCCCCTTCCACGACACTGCCCGTGATCGTGCCCCCTGTAATCGTCAGCGTATTGCCGGTGAGGCTGGCCGTGGCCGTGCTGCCCCCGTTCGTCAGAGCCGTCTGCAGCGCCGTCAGATACGTGCTCAGCGACTCACCGTTGGTTGCCGCCGGCGCCGTCACCGTCGTACTGCCGTCATCGATCGTGAAGCTGGTCGTGGGATCCACCGTCGTGCCCGCATCGAAGGGAATCGTCGTATTACCACCGCTTGCCGAGGTCGTTACGGTCCGGGTGGTCGCCGACACTGTATCGGCGAGCGTCCGCGTCGTCGCCGACACCGTATCGGCGATCGTTCGGGTGGTCGCCGACGACGTATCGGTGAGCGGTTTCGGATCGAGCGAGAAGTTGTAACTCCAGGTGTTCGTTCCCGTCTTGGTGAAGTACACCGTCGCCTCATGCGGATTGCCCAGCGAATCGTAAATCGGCACTTGTCCCAGCACCGTCGTACCCACCGCGTCGGAGGCGTTCAGGTTGGCCGTCATGGACATGCTCGTCGTTGCTCGGGCGTTTTCCACCTGGCCGACCGGCAACTGGATCGGCGCCAGCTGCGCACTCGTGTTCACCGCGCCGTTGGCCGCCGGATAACCCATGACGTTCTGCCCATCCTGAGTCACCAGACAACCGCCGCTGATGGTGAAGTTGCCATCCCGCGTCAGTTCTGTCGTGCCGTTGTTGTCCTGGACCACAAAGAACCCGTTGCCGTTGATATAAAGATCCGAAGCATTGCCGGTCGAATTGATCCCGCCCTGCGAAAAGTCTGTCACCGTCGCCGCCACCCTGGTGCCTGCACCCACCTGTTGCGGATCGCCTGAGCCCGTGGTTCCAATCTGCTGGTAGAAAAGATCGCTGAACGTGACGCTCTGGCTTTTGAAGGCGGTCGTGTTCATGTTCGACAGGTTGTTGGCAATGGTGTTCAGCTGGGTTGAGGAAGCCTTCAAACCGGTCAGCGGAATCGAAAATGAGGACATAGCTTCTCCTTATCAGGCCGCGCGTCTTAACGCGCCGGGCTGGTGGTTGTCGTTGGAATCGCGCTGGCGCGACCGTGCATCGCCGCGGATATGGCGTCGAATGGATTCCCTGCGGGCATGCCTGTTGCACTCGCGCCCGGGGTTTCTGTTGATCGGCCTAGAGCGCTGGCCACTCGCACAGCCGCGGCCGCCGAACTCCCTGGATCTCCCGCGCTCAGGTTCCCGCCGGCCACGGCCGTTGCCGGTCGCTTTGACTCGATCCCGGTGCGATTCGCCGCGTCGCCGCTCGGTGTCGTAACGTCGGATGTGCCGCCCCCCAGGTCCTGGTTAATTTCCACCAGTTGCTGCAGGCTGTTCACCTGCACCAGCTGATCGATGAATTTCGTCGGATCCGAGTTCGCCGTCGGATCCTGGTTCTTCATCTCCGCAATCAGCAATTGCAGAAAATCGTTCGCCGTCACTGTAGCCGTGTTCGTCGAGGACGAACCGCTGCCGGACGGCGATCCGGCGTCCTGTGCCTGAGCCGCCAGCGGCGAAGCTGCCCCGATTGTGTCTGGAAATATCTGCATCGCACTCCTCCCGTTCTGGTTCTTTCAGACCCGCACGCTGATGTAGGACATCCCCTCCCGGTCCATCTCCACCGGAGAAGGTTGCGCCGGCCGCTCCTGTTGCGGGCTCCGCACAGGCGTTCTGCCGTCATTCCCTGCCGGATCGCCGGAAGAGCGTCCCTGACCGCCCGTGGATGAGGAGAATCTCTCCGAAGACAGCGCGTCGATCCGCACATGTTCTCCCGCAAGAAATTCGCGGACTGCCGGCAGTTGCGCCGCGATGGCGTGGTGGGCTTCCGCTGTGCCGGATGCCAGCGTCGCCGATACCTGTCCTGCCGT
>DASZYN010000176.1:0-8379 GCA_035545435.1 Acidobacteriaceae bacterium
GTTTTGCGCGTAGCCGAGGAAGCGTGATGCGGGCAGATTGAGGACCGGACGCCCATGGGTGCGCTCCCGATAGGGCGAGTAGCATCCGTCAACGACGAACACATCACGCAACGCCTTCGCGATATCCGCGATCGATCCGAAATCCGCATAGTACCCGGAGCGGTCGCCGGTAAGCGCGGTCACCAGAGCGTGATGGAAATCGTCGCTCCACTGCGCATCGAGACCGTAGCCGCCTGCTTCGCGCGCGGTCACCAGGCGGGGATCGTTCAGGTCGCTCTCGGCGATGACGACGTAATTTCTGCCGGTCTGGCCCTCGAGCGTGCGCACCTCCGCGCCGAGTTGCTCCATGAAGTTAATTGCGGAGCGATCCATATAGGCGTGTACCGCGTCCAGCCGCAGGCCGTCGAAGTGATAGTCGCGCAACCACATCAGCGCGTTGTCGCAGAAGAAGCGCCGCACCTCGTAGCTGCCGCGGTCTTCGAGATTCACGGCGTCGCCCCACGGCGTGTGGTGGGCGTCGGTGAAGTACGGACCGAATTTGCCCAGATAATTACCCGCTGGACCGAGGTGGTTGTAGACCACATCGAGGATCACTGCGAGCCCTTTCGCGTGGCAGGCGTTCACGAATGCACTAAGCGCTTCCGGTCCGCCGTAGGGTTCATGCGGTGCAAAGAGATCCACGCCGTCGTAACCCCATCCGCGCACGCCAGGGAAGGAATTCACCGGCATCAACTCGACATGTGTGATGCCGAGGTCGAGCAGAGCATCGAGCTTTGCCTGCGCCGCGTGGAACGTACCCTCCGGTGTGAAGGTTCCCACGTGCAGCTCGTAAATGATCGCGCTTGCGAGCGGTGGCGCTTCCCAGCCGTTGTCCGTCCACTTGAATGCAGATGGGTCGAGGATGCGAGAAGGTCCATGCACGCCCTGGGGCTGCCAGAGCGAGCGCGGATCGGGTAGTGCTGCATCGTCATCGTCGAGAAAATACGCATAATCCATGCCTGACTGCGCGGCATTCACGTCCGTTTCCCACCAGCCGCGGTCGCGTTTCCGGAGCGCGTGCCTTGCGCCCGCGACCTCGACACTGATTTTGGCGACGTTCGGCGCCCACACACGAAAGCGATGCATCGGAAAGAGATTCTCCTTGAAGAGAGTCTGGTGGGCGGGCTCGGTACCCGCCGGTGCGACTCAGAGGCGCCCAACCGGCTCCGCGTGGCGTCGACGATGATGCGCCCGGTGATGCGGTTCTTCGGAGCGCTCCAGATCGAAAGCTGCGTTGATGAGTGCGATGTGCGAAAAGGCCTGCGGAAAGTTCCCGATCAGCCGCTTTCTCTCAACGTCGTACTCCTCGGAGAGCAGGCCCAGGTCGTTACGCAGGCCAAGCAGCCGATGGAAAAGAGAGCGCGCGTCGTCAATTCGGCCGATGGCTTTCAGTGCACTCACCATCCAGAAGCTGCAGGCAAGGAATGCGCCTTCGCCGGGAGGGAGGCCATCGTGCGCCTCCACTGTGTCATAGCGCATGACGAGACCGCCCGTCATCAGGTTGCGCTCGATGGCTTCGATGGTGGCGCGCACGCGGGGGTCCGTGGCGGGCAGAAATCCGACGATTGGCATCAAGAGCAGAGAGGCGTCGAGGTGCTTTCCGCCGTAGAACTGAACGAATGTGTTTTTTTCCTTGTTGAACGCCTTTTCACAGATCTCGAGATGGATCGTATCGCGCAGCTTAGCCCATTGAGGCGGTGCCTTGCAGTGCAGTTTCTTCGCGATCAGGATGGCTCGGTCGAATGCCACCCATGCCATCATCTTCGAGTAGGTAAACTGCTCGCGGCCGCCGCGCGTCTCCCAGATGCCTTCGTCGGGGCGTTGCCAGATGTCGGCCAGGTGGTCCAGCAGAAGCGCCAATACGCGGAAGTCCTGCTCGGTATGGCGATCCATGCCGTGCAGCGCGTGGTAGAACGTGTCGAGTAGTTCGCCGTAAATGTCCAACTGGAGTTGTTTAGCGGCGGCATTGCCCACGCGCACGGGGCGCGAGCTTTCATATCCGGGCAGCCAGTCCACCTCCCATTCAGGCGTCTGGCGCTCGCCCTTCAGGCCGTAGAGAATCTGGACCTCGGCGGGACTGCCAGCAACCGCCCGCAAGAGCCAGTCCTGCCACTCGCAGGCCTCGTCATAATAGCCTGCGGTAGTCATAGCCAGCAGCGTGAACGTGGTATCACGCAGCCAGCAGTAGCGATAATCCCAGTTGCGGGAGCCGCCGATGACCTCCGGAAGAGACGTTGTAACCGCTGCGACCTGACCGCCGGTGGGCCGAAAGGTGAGCGCTTTGAGGGTAATTGCCGAGCGCTCGACCGCCTCGAAGTAATCGCCTTCGTATTGCAGTTGTGATGTCCAGTGGGTCCAGAAGCGCTCGGTGTCTTTGAGCGCACGCTCCGCGTTGATGGGTTTAGGATCGGGCCGAAACGACTCGCCATAGGTCAGCGTGAACCAGACCTGATCCCCTTCGCTGACGGAGAATTCCGCCGCCGTATGAAGGTTCTCGCCGTGCACCGGAACCGAAGCGTGCAGCACGGCGACGTTGGGCCCAGCTACGGCTCGGATACCGTCTTCGATCGCCGTTACCCATGGCACCGTGCGCCCGTAGTCGAAACGCAGGCCCAGGGCCATGCGCATATCCAAGGTTCCGCGAACGCCCTCGACGATCCGCACCACGTCGGAGTTGTGCTCACGGATCGGCATGAAGTCGATCAGGCGCACTGAGCCGTCGTCATTCTCATACGTAGTTTCGAGAATCAGCGTATGAGCGCGATACTGCCGCGAGCATCTCCAGCCCTCGCTCGCGGGGCAGATCTGCCAGTAGCCATTCTTCTGCGATCCCAGCAGCGAGGCGAAACAAGCCGGTGAGGAAAAGCCGGGCCAGCAAAGCCAGTCAATCGAACCTTCCCGGTTGACCAAAGCAGCAGTCTCGCAATCGCCGATCAGGGCATAGTCTTCGATCTTCGATGCCATAGGGGACGTGCTTCTTATTGTTCGTGATAGTCGCGCATCAGGCCGCCATCGATTAAGAACGTGGCACCCGTAACATAAGATGCTTCATCCGAGGCAAGCCAGGCTACCATTCCTGCCACGTCGTCCGTATTGCCCAGTCGGCCCAGCGGGATTTTCTCCAGCAGGGCATTGAGTTTCGTCTTGTCTTCGAGCAAAGCCTTATTGATGGGCGTGACGATGGCTCCCGGAGCAATGTTGTTGATGGTGATGCCCAGCGGTCCCAGTTCGACGGTCAGGTTACGCATCATCATGCGCAGGCCGCCCTTGCTGCAGCAGTAGGCGGTGAAGCCGGGAAAGGCCATGTCTTCGTGTACGGAACTGATGTTGATGATTCGGCCGGGTTTCTTCGCCGCGCGCAGACGCCGCACGAACGCCTGGGCCAGGAAGAAAGGCCCCTTGAGGTTGACCGCCATCTGGCTGTCGTATTCTTCCTCCGGCGTATCCCAGAAATCGGACCGTTTTTCCATGCCCGCGTTGTTGACCAGAATGTCGGCGGAGCCGAATTTCTCCCACGCGGTGTCCACGAGCTTGCGGAGGTCGTCCATCTTTGTGACGTCGCCCCGCACCACAACCCCCTCGCCGCCGGAAGCCTCAATGGTGCGGCGGGTTTCGTCGGCGCCGGCTTCGCTGCCCCGATAGTTGATGACAACTTTGGCGCCCTCACTGCCGAGGCGCTTGGCGATGCTTTGGCCGATCCCGGAGCCGCTTCCGGTCACGATGGCCACTTTCCCCTGCAGACGCATGGATTCCTCTCCTCTTTTCTGGTTGACAATGTGTTGGATGCCGAAAAGGCCCGCAGCCGGTCCTGGATGCTGGGGTTGACCGACAGGGAACCCGGGCGGGCTTTCCCACGTATTCTCCACTGTACGCTGAAGACGTGGCGGTCCGGTGTCCACAGGAATCGGGAAGCGCCAGGCTGCGGCGTTATGCTGAAGTTTCAGAGCGGAGTGGCAGGCGCCCCGGCGCAGCTCCGCAGGAGGATTGGCCATGGCCGTGTTTTGCAGAAATTGCGGAAAGAATCTCGCCGATGATGCCCGGTTCTGCTCGGGCTGCGGCGCGCAGATGCAGCCGCCCGTCGCGCCGCCCCCCTATTATCCGACCTCTTCAGTGACGCGCCTGGTGCGCCCGCGCATGGGTCGCATGGTCGCGGGCGTTTGCCAGGGACTGGCCAACGCCTATGCGTGGGATGTGGTGTGGGTACGCGTGATCACGGTGCTTCTGACCGTTTTTGGCGGGGGATCAGGCCTGCTCGCTTACATCATCTTCTGGATCGTGATGCCGGAGGAACCGCTGGCGCTGCCTCCCATGCCTCCGATGGCGCCCATGCCTCCGCCTCCGCCGCAGTATCAGCCGCCGAGCCAGTAGGGAACAGCGGTTAGCGGATAACAGACAGCGGAAAGCGGGTAGCGGATAGCGTTTTTCAACCTGCCACTCTTTCTGCAGCTTCCTGTCGAGTGCGCTGCTGTTGATCAGCCACGAAGCGTGAACCTCTGTCAGCTAGCCGCTATTGGTTCGCTTACGGCGTATCCTCTTAGTCGATGCACTACTACTCCGACGGCGCAAAACTCTTCTACACCACGCTCGGCGGCGGGCCCGCCGTCCTGCTGCTGCATCCCACGCCTGTCGATCACCGTTTCTGGATGCCTGTTGCCGAAATTCTCGCCGGCAAGTACCGCCTCATCGTCCCGGACCTGCGGGGTCACGGGCAGTCGGAGCTGGGCGAGGGGGCGATCACCGTCGAGAAGCTCGCGGCCGATGCGGGACGCCTGCTCGACGAGCTGCAACTCCCGAAGGCGCTCTTTGCGGGATGCTCGATCGGTGGCTACACCCTGTTCGAAATCTGGCGAACCATGCCAGCGCGTGTCGAAGGCTTCGCCTTCTGCTGCTCGAAGGCTCAGGCCGACACGGAACAGCAGCGCGCAAAACGCTCTGAGACGATCGGGAAAATCCAGGAGCGCGGAACCGCGGACTTCATTGAAAACAACCTGCAGACGCTCATCGGTTCTGCTGCGCGCCGACGGTTCCCCGAGAAAGTGGCCGAGGCACGCGAGATGATGCAGGCTGTTGCCGCCGAGAATATCGTCGCTGTACAGCAGGGCCTGGCCGAGCGGCCTGATTCTGTCGGTACTGCGCGCACGATGCGTATTCCCTGCTGCATTATCGCTGGCGGGGAAGACCCCGGCAGCACGCCTGCCGACATGCGACTGCTTGCCGAGCAGATACGGAACGGCGGCTACGGCGCCGAATACAACGAGATATCCGACGCGGGCCACTTTGCACCTTTTGAACAGCCGGAACTGGTTGCCCGTATCCTCCGTCGATTCTTTGATTCCGTGATATAAAGACCCGGGTTCTCGCCCAGCGCGCGCAACTTAAATGCGCGCTTCGGTTTCCCATAGGCTGAGCGGGTCCAGTTCCCGGGCCGCTCTGGATAAGGAAAGGCCCACAGGGGCTGAAAGGGACCTTCGATGAACGATCTTTCCGAGTTTCTACCCACAGCCGGTTCAAAGAGCACACGCGGGTGGATGCGCCGGCTCGCTGCAATTCCCTCCACGACTTCGAAACGCGGCATCACGCTGGTTCTGGCCGGGCTCATGATTCCGATGGCGCTTGCTCCTTTATCCGCCTTCGCGCAGGATGCACCGCCTCCGCCGCCCGATCAGCAATACGATTACGACCAGGGACCGCCGCCCCCCGATGACGATGCAGCTCCGCCGCAGCAGTGGAATGAGCTGAGTCCCGATCAGCTGAACGAGCTGGTCGCACCGATCGCCCTCTATCCCGACTCACTGGTTGCTCAGGTGCTCGCGGCGTCGACCTATCCGACTCAGGTGGTCGAGGCTGACCGGTTTGTGGAAGCGCAGGGTGGCGCGGGTCCGGATCAGATCGCGGAGATGGTGAACGGGCAGCCATGGGATCCCAGCGTGAAAGCGCTGTGCGCGTTTCCGTCGGTTCTCTCCAATATGGATAAGAATCTCGACTGGACCACGCAGTTGGGCAATGCCTACTACAACCAGCCACAGGATGTGATGAGCGCCGTTCAGGCGATGCGCCAGGAGGCTTACGAGCGCGGCGATCTCCGCTCCGGCGCGCAGCTGAATGTCGACTATGAGCCCGGAAACATCGTCATCGAACCCGCGAATCCTGCCGTGGTGTACGTGCCCTACTACGATCCGTGGGCGATCTACGGCTTCCGTCCCTGGTACCGCTGGTATGCGCCTCCGCCGCCTCCTGGATGGAGGGTCGGTGTTCGCTTTGGTTTCGGACTTGGCATCGTGGTTGGCGGCGGCTGGGGACACTATGGATGGGGCTATGGACACTGGGGTTTCGCGTGGGGTTCGCATCCCTACGTTGCGTATAACCACGTGACCTATGTCTCACGCAGCGTAACGGTCGTCAACCACGGCTACTATGGCCGGTTCGACCGGCGTCCGGAAGCCCGGCACTACAACGTGCAGGCAGCGCATGCAGCCTATGCGGCCGGCGAACGGAATGGGTTCAATCGGGGCGTCAATCGCGGCGAATCAAACGGCTTCAACCGCGGTGAGCGTAACGGCTATAACAACGGTTTCAGAAACGGTTACAACCGCGGCAACGAGAACAACAACCGTCCGAACAATAATCTAGCGCGGCCGCCGATCAACCAGGGGCGTCCGCAGAACAACCCGAATTTCAATCGGCCGAATACGCCGGACAATAATAACCGGCAGAACTTCAACCGTCCGAACAGCGATCTGGCGCGGCCGCCGCAGAACAACCGTAACTTCGACCGGCCGACGATGCCGAACAACAATAACAACCGTCCGGAGAACCGCAACTTCAATCGGCCGAACAGCAATATGGCACGGCCGCCGATCAATCAGGGTCGTCCGCAGGAACAGCCGCATAACGAAGGCCGGCCTTCCGGCGGCGGCGGTCGTCCCCAGGGAGGCGGTGGTGGAGAGCGTCCTCATGGGAACGGTGGCGGCGACCATGGCGACCGAGGCGGCCACCCGCACGGACACTAGTCATACGAGGAGCAAAGCTGAAGAGGGATGGCAAACCTGCCATCCCTTTTTTTTGTGGGTTCAACTGAAGCTTCATTTCCTGCTTCCTGCTTCTGCTTCCTGCTGGTAAAACGGTTTGTTGCCTGCGAAGGAGAGACTCGCCATGGGAACGGACCAAACTCGCAAGGATCGTCGCGCTTTTCTAAAGGGAACCACCGCTGCAGCAGCAGCCGTATTCACCGGAGCCGCTCTGCCGCATGCTGCCGGGGCTGAGAGGCTGCCGGCTGTGCCCGGCGATCTGCCGAACAACCCGCGCACCCAGGACGCGATGCCTACCCGCAACCTCGGTCGCACAGGCTACAAGGTCGGTATCTTCTCCCTGGGGGGCCAGGCCGCGCTCGAGAAGCCGAACAACGCTGCCGCCGCCGTGCCCATCATCAACCGAGCCCTCGATCTTGGCGTCAACTACATTGACACGTCCTCGATTTACGGCGGCCCTCTGCGCTGGAGCGAGCAGTACGTCGGCGAAGTGATGAAGACGCGCCGGAAGGAAGCCTTCCTCGCCACTAAAACCAAGGAGCGCACGCGGGAAGGGTCCATGCGCATGATCGACAAGTCGCTGCAGCTTCTGCAGACCGACCACGTCGATCTTTGGCAGCTGCACGACATCGGCACGATGAAGGACATCAACGCGATCTTTGCGCCCGGCGGCGCCATGGAAGCTCTGCTCGAAATGCAGCGGCAGAAAGTTGTGCGCTACCTCGGCGTCACCGGCCATTATCGGCCTGAGGCACTCATGGAAGCGCTCCACCGGCACGATTTTGACTGCATCCTGATGGCCCTGAACGCCGCCGACCCGCACCACTTCACCTTCCAGGAGCAGTTGCTTCCGCTTGCCGTCGAAAAACAGATGGGCATCATCGGCATGAAGATCCCCGGCCGCAGCCGTTTGCTCTCCAGCTTCGTGCCGCCTCCGGTCGAGCAGCAGAAACATATGTGGGAAGGCATGGTGATCACGACGACGCCCGGCACGCTCACGATGAAGGAAGCCATCGGTTATACACTTTCGAAGCCGGTCAGCACGGTGATCATCGGCTGCGACTCGATCGCGCAACTTGAGGAGAACGTCGCCATCGCCCGCGAGTTCACGCCGTACAACGAGCAACAACTCGCCGCATTGACCGCGAAAGTCGAGCCGGTATCCAAGCCCGGACTCTTCTTCCGTTTCTACGATCATGATGCTGCGGGATGAGCAGGGAATCAGGTGCGGCTGAGAGCGCTGGAAAGAAGAGGCTCTATTCGAAGACCGCGGTACTCCAGTAGAAAAGCATCGCCAGTGCGCAGAAGGCCG
>DASZYN010000177.1:0-2029 GCA_035545435.1 Acidobacteriaceae bacterium
ATCTTCTCCGGCGCGAATCCGTCGTCTTCCACATGCAGGCCCGATCGCGCGCTGGTCACATCAACACCGTTGTGCGTCTCGCGGTCGATGGCGAGGGCCTCGCAGAGACGGCCCGGCCCGGAGGTCAGCAACTTTGGGTTCCCGCCAGGGGCGAGCCCGCGCAGCCGCGCCATCGTCTCCAGCCCCTCCACCGGCTCGACCGCGCGCAGCAGCACGCCGGCGCCGTGGCCCTCCGGCTCGCAGGAAAAATTCAGGCAGAAGTGCATCCCGTAGATGAAGTAGACGTAAGCGAAGCCCGGCGGCCCAAACAACACAGCATTGCGCTCCGTCTTTCCGGCAAAAGCGTGCGCGGCCGGATCATCCAGGCCGAAATACGCCTCCACCTCGACAATGCGCCCCGCGAGCCGTTCCGTCTTTTTGCGCGATCCCGCCCCTGTCTCGTACTCCCGCACCAGCAGCTTGCCGAGCAGCCCCCGCGCGACCACATCCGGCGGATCGAGGTAAAACTTCCGGGGCAGGATGCGGGATTTCCCCATCTATTTCGAAGGCAGCCCCTTCAGCACCGCCAGCACCTCTTCCGCGTGCCCCTCCGGCTTCACCTTCGGGAACACCTTCAGCAGCCGCTGATCCGGCCCGATCAGGAATGTCGTCCGCTCGATCCCCATCACTTTCTTCCCATACATATTCTTTTCCTTCAGCACACCAAACTGATTGCAAACCTTTTCGTCTACATCAGCAAGGAGGGAATACGGAAGGTCGTACTTCTCGCGGAACTTCGCCTGCGCCTTCGGCGTGTCGCGCGAGATGCCGAGCACCACGGCGCCGGTCGCCTGAATCTTTTTGAACTGGTCGCGAAAACCGCACGCCTCGATCGTGCACCCCGGCGTATCGGCCTTGGGATAAAAGAACAGGACCACCGGCTTCCCCGCGAAATCCTTCAGATGAACCGTTTTCTCCGAATCGTCCTGAAGCGCGAAATCGGCAACTTTGTCGTTGATTTCCATTTCCGTCCCTTCCCCCGCAGATTAAGACGCGCGCAACCACGCACGATTAAGATTAATTCTAAGCAGCGAGGATTATGGTAAGGGCCCACACAACACTTCGGATTTGGCCGGCGGCAGCGGCGCTCGCTCTCGTGTGCGCGGTTCCAGCCTTCGCGCAGTACGTCGGTCGCGTCGACGACCAGAAGCAATCCGGCACCCACCTTCGCTCCACTGCGATCCTCGAATACACCGGAAACGATTTGAAGGACATGAAGCAGAGCCGCCTCGTGCCCATCGCCATCTGGGACGGCGCGCAGTATCAGCCCGGCGGCCTCTACCTCGCCCAGCCTGCGCCCCTGGCTGTGCTCTCCGGCACGCAGTACGAACTCCGGGACTCCGGAAAACCGGCAGGCTTCTTCAACATCCGCGATGCCGAAAATCTCGCCGGTCTCTGGATCGGCGTCGGGGCGTACGAGCCTCTGCCCCCGCCCAAGCCAAGAGCCGCTCCATCGCGCAGCAACCACGTCTACGCCGTGAAGGACTACGACCCCGACAAGCCCCACTTTGCGCATCGGCCCGCCGACGAGCAGCAGAACCAGAGCACCGTCCCCGTACCGGCCGCCCCCAGTCCATCCCCAAAAGCCCCGCCCGTCGATCCCGACCGGCCCACGCTCCACCCACGCTCCGACAGCGATTCCGGCTCTACCGCCAATTCCTCCGCCAGTCCTTCCGAAGCGCACCCGTCGGACTCCGATGACGACCGCCCGACCTTCCATCGCCGCACGAACGCATCCGCCCAGGCGGCGGCGCCCCAGCCTGCCGTCGATCCCGATCGCCCTCGCCTCGAATACAAACAGCCAACGGAGCAAGAGAAGATCGACAAAGCCGAAGCGCTCTTCGGATTGCCCAAAGAGATGAACCAAATCGCCGGCATCTCCGACAGCCGCAACAGTGCCGACACCATCTCCTGGGAGTTTTCCTGGGCCAACCCTGAAGACGAAGCCAAAATGAAAGCGGCGCTGGAACAAATCGCGCAGAAGGCCATC
>DASZYN010000178.1:0-3603 GCA_035545435.1 Acidobacteriaceae bacterium
CCTCTCGCGCCGACGGCCGCAACCGGCCCCGCGCCGCCCGTGGTTCCAACATTGCCGCTCGTCTCGCCCCATCGTCTCGTAACGAACGCGGCCCGATCCAGCGCGAAGGATTCACGGCAGCGCCCGGCGAAGCCCGCGAACCTCGCGAACCTTTCATTTCCCTGAGTGCTCGTTCGCCGAAGGCGACTCCGCCTGGACGGCCAGTCCTCGCGATCGTGGGCCGTCCCAACGTTGGCAAATCCACCCTCTTCAACCGCCTCACTGGCTCGCGCCGTTCTATCGTGGGCGACGAGCCCGGCATTACGCGCGACCGGATCTACGGCGAGGTCAACTGGAACGGCCGCACCGCGCGCATCATCGATACCGGCGGTATTATCCCCGATGACGAGGCGCAGATCCCCGCCGAAATCTTCCGCCAGGCCCGCTTCGCATTCGACGAGGCCGACGCCATCGTCATGGTTGTCGACGGCCGCACCGAACTCGCCGCCCCTGACATCGACCTCGCGCGTCTGCTCATAAAAACCGGCAAGCCTCTCTTCCTTGCTGTGAACAAAATCGATGCCCAGTCCATGGAAGCTGCCGCCGAGAACTTCCGCCGTCTCGGCATCCGCAACCTCGTCCCGATCTCCGCCGAACATGGACACGGCATCGGCGACCTGCTCGACGAAGTCTTCGAGGTCTTACCCCCCGCGCAAGAAGCCGAGGAGACAGACGCACCCGAAGCCGATTCGCCAGCCGAGCTTCCGCGTACTCATGCGGAGTTCGATCAGCATGAGACAAAAGTAGCCATCATCGGCCGCCCCAACGTCGGCAAATCCACCCTCCTGAACGCCCTCACAGGATCCACGCGCGCCATCGTCTCCCCCATCGCCGGAACCACGCGCGACGCGGTCGACGAAGTCATCCGCTACAAAGACCAGGACCTTCGCATCGTCGACACGGCCGGCATCCGACGCAAGGGCAAAACGCACCTCATGGCCGAGAAGCTCTCCGTGGTCATGGCGCGCCGTCATCTGGAAGCAGCCGATGTCGCCCTCCTCGTCATCGACGCTACCGAGGGCGTCACCGCATCGGATGCCACGATCGGGGGCTACGCCCATGAGAGCGGCCGCTCCGTGGTTATCGTTGTCAACAAGTGGGACCTCGTCACTTCCAAACGCACCGACGGCAAACCGCCCGCAGACCCTGCGATCTTCGAGCGACAATTGCGCTCTGTCCTTAAGTACCTCAGCTACGCGCCGGTGCTCTTCATCTCCGCCTCTGAAGGCCGCAATATCGCACGCGTTCTGGATACCGCGCTTCGTGTAGCTGCCGAACGCCGGAAACGCGTCACTACCGGACAGATCAATCGCTTCCTCGATCGGGTCGACTTCCAGCGCGCCACCGTCCCTATGTCGAAGCGCATCCGCATCTACTACATGACCCAGGCCGCCGTCGCTCCGCCCACGTTCGTGCTGTTCACCGATCGCGACGTGAAACTGCACTTTGCCTTCGAACGCTTTCTCGAGAACCAGATTCGTGCTTCGTTTGGATTTGAAGGCACGCCCATCTGGTTTAAAGTCCGCCCGCGCAATGAACGTGCCGCCGCAAAAAAGTAGCATGCAGACGCGGCAACTACAGTAACTACGTGAAAAATTCTTTTGCATTCCACACCCAGTTGCCCGAAAAACTGGCAACGCCATCCCGATGCCTGCCGTCGAAAGAGTTATGAGGCAATAACGCTTCAACCCCGAAGAAGGAGGATGGATGTCCCGTACACGGACGAAATCAACTGAATCGGCAAGCAAGCGCAATGTCTTGACGGACCTGCGGGCCCGGAGGGGCAAAGTGACTCGAGCCGAGTCCCCGACCATGGGGCCGCTGCTGGAATACACTGGCTCTTCCGGAGGCACGACGAAATGGTGCGGCCTCTACTTTGGAGGCGACGCCAGGGCGGGCTCCTAGGCTTCCCCGGCAGCGGGAAGCGTCTCCGACCGGTTACTCCAGCGAGCAGTCCCTCCAAAGATTGCCCTGCCACACCGGACCAGGCGCATAGCCGTGGAAGCAGCAGAAAAGCAGGAAGTGAAATGCCTCCCTGCCGACACAATCCTGACCCGGGGGTAGCTGAAACCCGAGCCAATCGGACGGGCTGTTCGGAAACGAACAGCCCGTTTCACGTCTGGGGCGAATTTTGCCTTGCCACCGCGTGTTCCCCGGTATGGCCTCCTCTGAATTTTCTGAAGCTCCTGCCCATAGTCTCGAATCGAACCCTGCAAGCTATCCAGTCAAAAGAGTCCGCGGTCACAGAAAACACTCGGCAATTCCTGTATCCTGAGGTGTTTCTGAATCGTTTGATTTCGGTCCTGTTCGACCCTGGTTCGAGGTCCCGCAGTGAAAAGGTACTCCGCCGTTTTTCTCCTTACGTTGCCCCTCCTGGCCGCCCTTTCCCTTGGCTGTAACAAGGCTCAGCCTCAGCCACAGGCTGGTGCGGGCATGCAGGCGCTTCCGGTTCAGACCCTCACCGTCGCCGCGGTGCCCGTTCCACAGTCCGACGAGTATGTCGCCACCGTCAAGTCGCGGCGCTCCGCCACCCTCAACCCTCAGGTCAGTGGCAATCTGGTCAGGATCTCCGTGCACTCCGGCGAGCATGTGAAATCCGGGCAGGTCATGATGGAAATCGATCCGTCCAAGCAGGCAGCCGCCGTCGCCTCTCAGACCGCCACCGAGCAGCAGAAGCTCGCGCTCTACCAGTACAACCAGAGCCAGGTCGAGCGCCAGCGCAAACTATTTGCCGCCGGCATCATCAGCAAGGACGCGGTGGATCAGGCCGAACAGGCCTACGCGAATTCCAAAGCCGACTACGAAGCCGCTCTCGCCACCCGCCATGAGCAGGAGCAACAGCTCGGCTACTACAAGATCACCGCGCCGTTCGATGGGATCGTGGGCGACATCCCGGTCCACGTCGGCGATTACGTTACGACCTCCACCATGCTGACCACGCTCGATGAGAATAAGGACCTCGAGGCCTACATTTATATCCCCACCGAGCGCGCTGCTCAGGTTCACAATGGCCTCGCAGTTCAGATCGTCGATAACAACGGCAAGCCCATCGAGAATTCCTCCATCGACTTCGTATCACCACAGGTCGACGACCAGATCCAGGGAATTCTGGTCAAGGCCCCCGTCAAATCTCCTCTGCTGCGCACCGAGCAGCTCGTCAAGGCGCGGGTCATCTGGGGCATGTCGCCGAAGCCGGTCGTTCCCGTGCTTGCCGTCACCCGCCTCGGCGGCCAGGCCTTTGTCTTTCTGGCCCAGGAAGCCGCTCCGGGCAAGTTCGTCGCCCACGAACAGGCGGTCGATCTTGGCGATACGGTCGGCAACAATTACGCCGTGCTCGCCGGCCTGAACAACGGCGACAAGGTCATCGTCTCCGGCACCCAATTCCTGCAGAACAACATGCCCGTGATGCCGCTGCCCCCCGGCCCCCCGCCTGCAGGTCAGCCCCACGCCGGCAGCTAGCCCGCATGATCCGAACAGAGAGGTACGGAGAGGCTACCCTTGGTTGATTTCTTTATTCACCGCCCGGTCTTCGCCACTGTTTGCGCGCTCCTCATCATCCTCGCG
>DASZYN010000179.1:0-7073 GCA_035545435.1 Acidobacteriaceae bacterium
GCAATCGGTGCGGCAGCAGGAACCGGGGTCACGTCCAGCGAAACGGCGACAGCAACCGGGGCAGCCTTGATTTGCGTCGCAGAAGCCGGCATTGCCTGGGGATCCCGGGCCCTTGCCCCCAGCGCCACCGGCGCGGCATGAACGGGTGCAGGCTGAACCGGCTCCAGCGCCGTGTCAGGAGCCAACCAGCGAGCCGGCACCGGCACCGCCCAACTCCATTGAGCGTTCCAACTGGCAACGGCCGGGCTCCGCATCAGGAAAGGCATCGCCAGCGAGGCGATCAGCACGAGCGTCCACGCCGCCTTACGCACCGGCACATTGCTGACGCGGAACAGGCGCAGCACCGCGCCCACGACCAGCGCGAACAACAGCGCTCGACCCGCCGCTTCGATCATCGCAAGCATCATCCTTTGCCTCCCTCCTGCTTTTTGGCCGCCGCCACGCGCTTCGAAAGCTTTTCCAGCTCGGCTCGGCTGACCACCTTCGAGTCCAGCAGACCCACCAGCAACTCCTCCACCGAGCCCTGGCAGAACCAGTCCACGATGCGCTGCACCGCACGGGCCGCGACCTTCTGCGGCGACTCGGCGGGCCGATAGATGAACGTCCGGTTATCGACCGCGTGTGCCAGATAGCCCTTCTCCTCCAGCCGTCGCAACACGGTGCGAATCGTCGAGTCCTTCAGCGGACGCTCTACCTCTTCCCTTACCTGCTCCGCCGTCACTTCGCCTAACCGCCAGACAATCGCCAGTATGCCCCGCTCCAGCTCTCCCAGTTCGGCCGGATCGTGCTCCGATGCAGTGTTACGTGCCATAGTGTTACCCACTGTAACACATAAGACTGCTCGATTCGCAAGAGGGTGATCAGCGATTTTTGCGTTTTGAGAATCCTCGCAGCTACGGGCTGCAACCACTAAGACCGGATCGGCAGCCCCCGGTTAGGCACGAATTTCGCCGTAGGCTGAGGGAAACGAGAAGAAAGCTGCCACTACATCAGGCGCCGGCGCACCATGTCCAGCCCCTGCTGGCTGGCGTAGAAGCGGATCGCTGCGCGATCTCCTGAAAACCGTTTCTCAACCCACTCGGTCCCATCGGCGTCACTGAGAGCCACATACACCAGCCCCACCGGCTTTTCCTCGGTGCCGCCACCGGGACCTGCGATCCCGGTAATACCGAGTCCGATCGTGGCACCGCAGCGCTCCCGAATCCCCTCCGCCAGAGCGAGCGCAACCTCCTGGCTCACGGCGCCGTGCTGCGCGATCAACTGCGGATCAACGCCTGCAAACTCAGTCTTCAGCCGATTGCTGTAGACCACAGCTCCGCCCACGAATGAGCGCGAACTTCCGCTCACCCTCGTGAGCCGTTCGGCCACCATGCCGCCCGTGCAGCTCTCGGCAACCGCCAGACTCGCGCCGCGCATTTCAAGGTGGTAGAGCACAATCTGCTCCAGTGTTTCGCCCTGCGAGGAGTAGACGAACTCGTCCAGTTCATCCTCCAGCTTGCCCGCCAGCTCATCTACGCGCGTCTGGGCCAGTTCGGCAATTGGTTTTGAGCAGGAAAGCCGCAACTCGATGTCGCCCAGATGCGCGAGGATGGTCGTGTCGACATCCTTATATTGCGTGTAGATCGGTGCGATCCTGGCGTCCGCCGCCGATTCGCCAATCATGGCAGCCTTCAGAACCCGGGTCGCGATATGCCGCTTCGGCACGATCTCCCGCAACCGCGGCAGGCATTGATCTTCGAACATGCCCTTCAGCTCATGCGGCGGACCGGGCAACAGCATCGCCAGCTTGCGATGCTTCCCCACTACCGTATCGATCCATTGCCCAGGTGCCGATCCCAGCTTGTTGGGCAGCATCGTCGCGCCTTCGATCACGTCCGCCTGCTTTTCGTTGTTCCGGGTGATCGTCATCCGGCGCGATGCTGCGCGCGCATAAAGATGCGCAATCAGGTCCGGATCGCGCTTCACCTTGACGCCGAGCGCCTCAGCCACAGCTTCGCGCGTCAAATCATCTTCTGTCGGCCCCAGGCCTCCCGATACAACAACAAGGTCAACCCGTCCGAGTGCGTGCCGCACCACATCGGCTAATTGCTTCAGCCGGTCGCCGGCAATGGTCTTGAAATCGACCGACACGCCCAGTTCGTTGAGTTTCTCTGTCAGATACAGGGAATTGGTGTCCTGGCGGAACGGCGTGAGCATCTCCGATCCAACTGCGATAATCTCCGCGTTCATCGATCTCCAGAATTCCGATGATTTACCTGGGCCTGCGCGGGCATCAGAACAACCGCCAGCCCTCAATCCCCAGCGCGAGGTGAAAAACCGAGGTATTTGTAGCCACCAGCGCTCCGCCGCCGGGTACAAAATTGAAGCCCACGATGCCGGGGCCCGAGACAACCAGCGACGCTTCGCCAGCCTGCGTGATCATGGCAACGCCGCGCCTGCCCTGCAGAGACGCCGCCACGTAGACGTTTCCCGCGATATCGACCGCCACGCCCTGGGGCCGCCCCAGGCCGCGGTGAAGAACGTTGGTCTCGCCATCCCGGCTGATCGCGTAGACCGCATCGTAGCTGGAGGTTGTCGGTCCGGTGACATACAGGGTCCCGTCCGGACCAAACGCCAGGTGATAGGCGGCCACGCTCGGCTCCAGCGTTGCAAAGACAAAGATCTGGCGATCCGGCGCAATCTTAAAGATGGTCCCGCTGCGATCGCCGACATACAGATTCTGATCCGCATCGAACGCGAGCCCACTGGCCACCCCCATGCCCTCGGCATAAACAGCGGAGGCTCCATTCTTGGCTACGCGATACACCTTGCCTTCATGACGCGACGAGACATAGAGATTCTCTTCATAGTCAACCGCCAGACCGGTCGCATTCACAATGCCGCGCACAAAGGGCCGCATCTCACCGTCGCGCTCAATGCGAAATACCGAAACCGGCGAATCCTGGCCCCGCTGGCCGGAAAACGTCACGAAGATATTTCCCGAATGATCCATCACCGGATTCGCAACCGCGTGCACGCCGGTTGCGATCAGGCTCGCAACTCGCACCTCCACAGCGTTACTCTGCGCACCATTCTGCAAAATGCGCAGCCGCCCGGACTCAGCGTCATCGGGAACACGGAGCGTCAGCCTGGCGTTGCGACTCAAGAGAACGGGTGCCGCCAGGTCCCCGAGCATGGCGATGGGACGCCGCCACTCCCCGCCGCCGATGGTATTTGCTGCGCCCAGCGAAACCGCAACGCCGCCCAGATTTGCGCCTTGCACCTCTACGTCGCCGCCCGGCAGCGCGGCAGAGGGCGAGATCGTGTCGATCCTGGGCGCCGTGCTCGGTTCCGATTTCAAAATTCGTACCATTCCCTACCCTGTCTCGTTCTGCCAGCCCTGAAGATCACCACCACAGGTGCAGCAGCGCCATCACAGCCAAACCGTAAAGACCGGCAGCGACATCATCCAGCATGATGCCGCTCCCCCCTGAGAGCCTTTCCACCCTCCGCACCGGCCACGGTTTCACGATATCGAAGAACCGGAACAATGCGAAACCCACCAAAAGATGCCCTATGTCCAAGGGTGTAAAGGCCAGAGTCACCCACTGCCCCGCCACCTCGTCGATCACGACAAAACCCGGATCGGTGCGCCCGCTCTCCCGCTCGACGATCGTGCTGGCTCGAATCCCGATTAACGTCACAACCGCAGCAGCGGATAAAGTCACCAGGACTGCTGCCCAATCCGTAAGATGCGCCGCGGAAAGCCCGACATACCAAAGGATGGCCGCGGCCAGTGAGGCCCATGTGCCTGGACCAGGCTTGAGGCGGCCGATCCCGAAAACGGTGCCTGCATTCCACGCCCACGAGGTTCTTGCCGGTGGCGCCGGTGTGCCTCCTTCGTAAATCCGGACGCCCGGAGGTGGCAGTTCAGTCTTCCTCGTCATGCTCTCCATGCGGCTGGGGCAGATCACCCAGTCCCTCCAGCACTTCCGGATCGAGCACGGGCGAGGAAATGCGATACGCTCCACTGGCCCACTTGCCCAGATCGATCACGCGGCATCGGTCGCTGCAGAAAGGAAAATTCTCCTCCTGCTGGGTCACGATGGTGCGGCAGGTCGGACACCGCAGGATCTTTGTCGTCACAGTTCCACCCCTGCCCCTGCCAGCTCGCGTTCCTCCCTCCGAACATCCCTCCTATGAGATTCGGCCGTCACGCGCGCCACCAGATCGTAGTCGTGCGCCTCTGTGATTTCGCAGCGGTAAAACCGTCCCGGAGTCAGGTTCTCCAACGGACCGAAATCGTTCAGGTAGACCTTGCCGTCGATCTCCGGCGCGTGCGACTGCGTCCTTCCTTCCCAGAGCAGAGGCGTCTCCGCAGACTCACCTTCAGCCAGCACATCGACAATTTGGCCGATGCGTCCACGCATTGCCTGCCGGCTGATTCCCTTCTGCAGCTTCATCAGCGCACGACGGCGCTGCTCGATGACCCGCTTCGGAACCTTGCCGTCCAGATCGAATGCCTTTGAGCCTTCCTCGTCGGAGTAAGCGAAGACTCCCAGCCAGTCAAATTTTGCGTCGGCCACAAAATCGCACAGGGCCTCAAAGTCGGCGTCTGTCTCACCCGGAAATCCGACAATGAACGACGTGCGCAGCGCGACTCCCGGTACTTCCGCGCGAATCTTCGCGAGCATCTTCAGAAAAATCTCGGCCCCGGCGCCACGTTTCATCGTCTTCAGCACGGAAGCGGATGCATGCTGCAGCGGCACGTCGAGATACTTACAGATGTTGTCGTGCTTCGCGATTGTCTCCAGAAGCCGCCCTGTGATCCGGTTCGGATAGGCGTAGAGGAACCGCAGCCAGATCAGTCCCTCAATCCCCGCCAGCCGGTCCAGCAACTCCGCCAGCCCGTCTCTCAGCCCCAGATCCTCGCCATAGCAGGTGGTGTCCTGGCCGATCAGCGTAATCTCCCGGACCCCCTCTGCGACCAGGGCTTCGGCTTCGGCAACGACCGACTCAAATCGACGCGAACGAAACTTCCCCCGCAGGTTCGGAATCACGCAGAAGCTGCAGGGGTGATCGCAGCCTTCAGCAATCTTGATGTAAGCTGACGCGCTTTTCGTGGTTCGCAGCCGCGGTGTGGTGTGGTCGTACAAATATTGCGGCAGTTGCGGGCTGGCGCCATCCCAGTCGTTCCGGGAGAACCTCCCCTGCGCCTCACGCCGATCCCCCTCCGGGCGAAAAACCGGAGATCCGGCGTCCTTGTGCGAACCCGCCAGAGTCTCACGCCCAGGGCGCACTTCTGCAGGACCATGCGCAAGAATCGTAAAGGGCGAGGAACTGACCGGCGCAGGCGGTGCAACATGAAGGCCGGCTGCACTCAGAATCTGATCCAACTCCCCCGTCCCAACAACAGCGTCCACTTCCGGGATGTTCCTCTGAATCTCGTCGCGATAGCGTTCAACGAGGCACCCGGCGACAACCAGCCGCTGCGCCGAACCTGTTGTCTTCAGCTTCGCCATCTCGAGAATCGCGTCCACCGATTCCTGTTTCGCCTGATCGATGAACGAACAGGTATTGACCACCAGGATGTCAGCCGTCTCCGCGTGCGGCGTCAGCTCAGCGCCGGCTCGATCCAGCAGCCCCATCATGACTTCGCTGTCGACCAGATTCTTCGGACACCCCAGCGAGACAAAGCCCACCCTGGGCCGCGATTCCCGCACCGCCGGGGCCTCTTCTGTCAGCAATTCTTCCTTCACATCCCTATTTTAGCGGGTATGCACAGCCTGCCTCGGTCGCGGCATCATTGGGCTTCCGGCATCGCCAGATACAGGAGCACCAAACCGACCACCAGGAACATCCGGAATGCCTCCTCCTGGCCGTTCCAGGTGGGCGACTGCCACATCAGGAACCACTCGCCGCCGACGCTCAGGAATGCGACGACCCACATGAGCAGATTCACCGTCAGCCCGCCGACGGCCAGCGATTTTGCCTCGCGAAATGCGGCTCCCGGCTTCCCGGACGCACGCAGCAGCTTCACGGATCCGGCCCACAGCAGCAGCGCGCTGACGGCTTCCCAAAGGATGATCGAGTCGTAAAACGCCGCATGAATCCAAAGTGGATGGATCGCGCGCCACATGCCGTGGTTGCCGGGAAACGTCGAATCCATCCACAGCACGTGGTGCACGAAGGTGTAATTGGTCCCGTAGTCGGTCAGGTTGTTAAAGACCACAAGGGTATTGAAGAAGGCAACCGCCGCCACCAGTACCGTTTTCGAGAGGCGTACGATCACTTTCCCCCCGGAGCAAAGCTCTGAAAATAGGCCGTGAGAGCCGCAACCGTCGTTGCATCGTAGTCCGGGTTCGCCGGCATATTCGCCTCCGGGTTCACCGAATTCGGCCGCACCACATACTTGCCGAACGCGGCTGGATTGCCCTGAGCAATCAGCGCCATCTGCGGCCAGCCGAAGGGCGACTTCGTCCCGCCAATATCGCCGTCCCGATGACAACGGAGGCAGTTCTGTTCCGCGATTCGCGAGCCTTCCATCGCCGGCGATGCCGCTGCAGCCTTAACCGGGGGCAGCAGTTCCTTCAGCACCGCGTCCTCGTCCAGAAAGCGGAGTCCAACCACGGCAAACGGAATCTGCGCCATGTCCTTGTGCGCCAGAATGTGAAATGCCGGTGTGAAAGATGGATGCGAAATCAGATAAGGCCCGTAATTCTCCCCATCCGGCCCCTTCGGCCACTTCGCCGGTTCTTTTCCGTCGATCCGCAACACCAGAAAAGGATGATGCTGCGCCCGATATTCCGCAGTGTAGTGAGCCTCATAGTTATCGCTGGCATCCGCTGCGATCAGCACTCTTTCCGCGCTGAGTCCCAGCGCGGAAATCAGGACATCGAGCGGAACTCCGGTGAGTTCCACCGCATGTTCGAAGTTCTCGTCGTCTTTGACTCGATGGCTCACCTGGGCCAGGCGGCTCAAATCGACGTAGCGAATAAAGCGCGTTTGCCCCGCCGGAACTCCCGGCAACTCTCCTGAAACCTGCAGATCCTGCGGTGAGCTTCTCTGTCCCAGGAGTTGCACGCGCTGGGTCG
>DASZYN010000180.1:0-2793 GCA_035545435.1 Acidobacteriaceae bacterium
ATTCGGCAAGGATCCGTCCGTAGTGGGGACATCGTTTTTCGTCAACGGCAACCCCTTCACCATCGTTGGGATTGGACCTCCCGGTTATTTTGGCGAGCGGTTGACGACAGATCCTCCATCGTTGTGGATCCCGCTCAACGACAATCCCGTGGTTTCCGGAGGCGCCTTCGATGTACTGGAAAGCCCCCAATTGGATTGGCTGAATCTGATCGGGAGGCTGGAACCCGGCGCGGACAAAAAGAAAATGGAGGCACAGCTGCAGGTTGAACTACGCCAGTTCCTGCAGGACCCGGTTGCGAAGGTCGAGGCGCGGAGCGCAGGACTGATTCCCAAACAGACTCTCCATCTTTCCTATGGCGGCGGCGGTGTGCAGCAGATGCAGGACGACTCCCGAGATGAACTCCACCTGCTCATGTGGATCTCGGCTTTTGTGCTGCTGATCGCTTCGGCGAATCTGGCCAACCTGATGCTGGTCCGAGCAACGGCGCGGAAGGCGCAGACTTCAGTGCGAGCCGCGCTGGGAGCTCCCCGGAGCCGGCTGGTGCGGCAGGCTCTGACGGAGAGTGTCGTGCTGGCGGTACTGGGCGGGGCAGCGGGCCTGGCGGTCGCCTATGGCGGCGCGCGGCTTCTGCTTCACATGGTGGCAGGAAAGAGCTATCTGCCCATCGACGCCACGCCGTCGTTGCCGGTACTGGGATTCGCGTTCGGCGTTTCACTTCTGACGGGCATCCTGTTTGGGACTGCGCCCGCATGGATGACCGCACACACCGATCCGATCGAAGCTCTGCGCGGAGCCAATCGATCGACGAAGCACAGTGGTATGTGGACCCAGAAGATTCTCGTGGTGATGCAGGCGGCCGTTTCTCTCGCCCTTTTGTGTGCTGCGGGCCTGCTGATCCGAAGTCTGACCAATCTGCAGAATCAGCATTTCGGATTTGAGACGAAGAACCGCTACATCCTGCATATCGACCCTCAGATGGCCGGGTATCAGGCCAATCAGGCGGATACGTTCTTCCGCGAGATGCGCGATTCGCTGGCAACCATACCCGGCGTAAAGCAAGTGACGTACTCGCTTTACAGTCCGATGGAAGGCGACAACTGGGGGGAGGGGGTTTACATCGAAGGTCAGGCGCCGCCGCCGCCGGGAAGTAACTTCAACAACGCTTCCTGGGTTCGCGCGAGCGCGAACTATTTCGACAATATCGGAACGAAAATCATAGCCGGGCGAGGGATCACGGAGCAGGATACTGGTTCGACACGTGCGGTGGCCGTTGTGAATGAGACGTTCGCGAAGCATTTTTTCAAGGATGGTCAGGCGCTGGGCAAGCACTTTGGCGATCTCGATCAGAAGTATGCGGGAAACTTCGAGATTGTGGGCGTTACGGAGGACACGCAGTACTGGAGCCCTATGAGCCGTATTCGCCCCATGTTCTTTCTTCCGGGTCCCCAATGGCAGCATTACAGCGATCCGGCCGAAGTGATGTTCGAGAATGTGTCGCATCTGGAGATGAATGCCGTCGAGATCCAGACGGCAGGATATGTTCCAGGGCTGGAGTCGCAGGTGCGGCGCGTACTCTCGCAGATCAATCCGAACCTGACGATCATCAGTTTTGAGACATTTGCCGAGCAGGTGAAGGAGCGATTCAACGATCAGGAAATCATGGTGCAGCTGACGTCGGTATTTGGATTCCTGGCCCTGGCGCTGGCTGCGATCGGCTTGTATGGTGTGACAGCCTATTCGGTGGCGCAGCGGACGAGCGAGATTGGAATCCGCATGGCGCTGGGTGCGGACCGGGGCGGGATTCTGCAAATGGTGCTGCGCAGCGCCTTTCTGCAGGCGGGCATCGGATTGGCGATCGGGATGCCGGCTGCGATCTTTGGCGGTCGATTTATGGCGAGCATGCTGTATCACGTGAAGACGTGGGATCCCGTGGTTTTGGTCGTAACCACATTGATCCTTGCAGTTGCAGCGTTTCTGGCGGCCGTGATTCCGGCGCAGCGCGCTGCAAGCGTGGAGCCGATGACTGCGTTGCGAGTGGAATAAGGCCGAGAAAATCCGGCACGGGCAGCCAGACGCAGCGATCAGTGACAGCAAGGGGCTAATATCTCTGTAGAGAGGGCGTTTGATTTCGGAATCTCTGCATAAATGGCTCGGACGTGTCGCGGATCGGGAAGCGCTGTGTGCATGGCTGAGCCGGCTCATGCTTTTGCTGGTTGCGATTGAACTGGTCACCATGCCGCTGACCCAGCAACTGTGGACATGGGACGGCTTTGTGCGCGGGGAGCCTGATTTCGAACTCGGCCTGTTCATGGTTGTTGCTTGCCTTTGCTTGAGTTTGCTGCGAGCACAACACAGCCGGCAGCGGATTTCATTGCTGCTGGTGATCAGCCGCTGGCTTTCTGAAGTTCTTCGCGAACGCTTTAAATCCGTGTTGCTATGGGCGTTGCTATCTGCGCAAACGAGCCCTGAACATCTTTTTCCTCGAACTCCTCGTCGAATCACCACGCCGCTCCTCATCTGATCCGAGGCCGTCTGGCGGTTTTTTGCCTGGGGGCCAGGATGGGTCTGTTCTCCAGCCCCGATCACCGGTTTGAACTGGAGGAGTCATGAAGAAGTCCGAAGTGCTGAGTGCATGGGCTCGAATTCTGTCCGGCCGCGCACCCTCTCTGTCGATCGAGATCACCAAGGAATGTCCGCTGCGATGTCCCGGTTGCTACGCGTTCGACGCGGCACACCTGGGGGGCGCGACGGAACTGAGGGAGCTTTCCGATTTCCGTGGCGATGAACTCGTC
>DASZYN010000181.1:0-5670 GCA_035545435.1 Acidobacteriaceae bacterium
GTCGAAGGCGTTCCTGGCGTAGCGAAGACGATGACCGTGAAGACCCTGGCGCGATTCCTCGCCCTCGACTTTCGCCGCATCCAGGGCACTCCGGACATGATGCCCGCCGACATTCTCGGCACCAGCGTCTTCTCGCTCAAGACCAGCGAATTCACCTTTCATCGCGGACCCGTCTTCACGCAGTTTCTCCTCACCGACGAAATCAACCGGATGCCGCCGCGCACGCAGGCCGCGCTGCTGGAGTGCATGGAAGAGCGCCAGGTCACCATCGACGGCGAGACGCACACTCTCGACGACTTCTTCACCGTCTTCGCCACACAGAACCCGCTCGAATTCGAGGGCACGTATCCATTGCCTGAAGCGCAGCTCGATCGCTTCCTGATCAAGATTCGCGTTCCCTACCCCAACGCAGCCGAAGAACGTGTGGTTCTAGAGCGGCATCACGCCAAGGCAGATACGCCGCAATTCGAAGCCATCGAGATCGCCGGCGTTACCGCCCAGGATCTGGTCGCGGCACGCCGTGAGCTTCGCGCTGTCCGCGTCGAGCCGGCGCTGTTCGATTACCTCCTTGCTGTGGTGCGGCGCACACGCGAGTGGCCCGCCATCACCCTCGGCGCCAGCCCGCGCGCCGCGGCAAATCTGCTCATCGTAGCCAAAGCGTACGCCGCGAAAGATGGCCGCGACTTTCTCATTCCCGACGACGTGAAACAGGCGGCGCTCCCCTGCCTGCGCCACCGCATCATTTTGAAGGCCGAGGCCGAGCTTGAGGGCTTTGATCCGGATCGCGTGTTGAGCGACGTCCTGGCGGCCACGCCCCTGCCCAAATGATCCAGACTCTGATCCCCGCGCCGGTGGCGGCCCAGGCCCATAGCAGGGGGCGCTTCGGAAGAATTTTCGGAACCACGCTCACCGCACGCTCCTTGCTGTTGTTCCTCGCCGGACTCCTCTGCGCGATTCCCGGTTTTTTCGGCCTCCACTGGCTGGCGCTCATGCTCGCATGGGACGCGGTTGTCGTTGTTCTTGTCGCTGTCGATATATTGTCACTGCCACCGGCACATTCTTTCCGCGTTACCCGCACGTTCCTCGATTCGCCGGTGCTGGGCCGGGAGACTCGCATCGAACTGGCGGTTGAGCACGAGGCAAATGCGGTGCTTCAGGCTCAGATTGCAGACGATCTGCATCCCGCGCTTGCTCAAACGCCTCCATCCGGCGCCTTCCAGGTATTTCCCCGCGATCCCGCGCGCATCACGTTCACGATCACGCCTAATCGGCGCGGCGATTTCGCTCTCCGCCCCATCTGGCTGCGCTGGAGAGCGCGTTTAGGCCTGGCCGAGCGTCGCGCCCTCTGCGATCCGGCGCAAAAAGTCCGTGTTTACCCGACGATGGAGCGCTCCGCCGACGATACGGCACTGTATTTGTTACGAATTCGGCAAATCGAACTGCAGCGTCGCCGCCTGCGCCTCACCGGTACCGGCCGCGAGTTCGACCACCTCCGCGACTATCGCGCCGGCGACGAAATGCGCAATATCTCCTGGCCCGCAACCGCGCGCCGCGCCAAAGTCGTCACCCGCGAATTCACCACCGAGCGCAGCCAGCAGGTCTGGATCGTGGTGGACGCCGGACGCCTTTCCGGAACCGTCTTCGAAATGCGCCGAGCCCTGTCCGTTGGCGGCCGTTCGAATCCAGCGAGCTTTCGCGACGCCGCGTCGGACGAATCCTTCCTGCTCAGCCTCACCCAGCTCGATCAGGCGTGCAGCGCCGGCATCGCCCTGGCCCAGACCGTCATGCAGGCCGGCGATAAGGCCGGCCTGCTGGTCTATGGCCGCGCCGTCCAGCAGCAATTGCTGCCGGCTGCCGGAGCCGGCGCGCTCCGCATCATGATCGACGCGCTCTCGCAGGCGCGCGTCGAAGGCTCCGAGGCCGATCATCTGCGCGCCGCAGCCCGGCTCGGCCAGTTGCAGCGCCGCCGCAGCCTCGTTCTCTGGATCACCGAGATGGCCGACAGCGCGCGCCGCCCCGACGTTGCCGACGCCGCAGCCGATCTCGCGCGCCGCCACCTGGTTCTGCTCCTCGTCCTCAGCCATCCCGAGATCCATGCAACAGCAGCACGCGAACCGCAGACGGCTCTGCAGATGTTCGAGTCTGCCGCTGCCCAGGAAGTGATCGAGCGCCGCCGCCTCGTTCTCGCCGGCCTGCGCTCCAAAGGCGTGCTTGTGGTGGAAACCACGCCCGGCGCTCTGCGCACCGACGCCATTAATGAATATCTGGAAGTGAAGGCCCGCGGGCTGTTGTGAACGCAGGGCGCAGAGCTCAGATCGCAGGGCTCTAAATCCTGATGCGAGCTCTGATGGGAATTCTCAACGAGTCGTTTCCGCCGGATGAACGACTGCGACCTGCGACCTGCGACCTGAGCCCTGTGACGTCAGCCACAGTCCCAGAGCAAGAAACAACACGGCCCCGGTAAGGAACTTCACAGCAACAGGCGCACCCGACGGCGACAGGAACGCCTCCAGCGTGCCGGCGACCACCAGCAGCGGAACCGTTCCCGCCAGCAAACGAATCGCCTCCACCGACGCTCGCGCCAGAGATTCCCGGCGCTTGTGAATACCCGGAAACAGCATTCCCGTGGCCATACGCAGGCCCGCCGCACCCGCGATGCAGATGCTCGGCAGCTCCAGCGCTCCGTGCGCCGCAACGAAGCTCCACAGGTCCAGCGCCATGCGCGCCTGCGCGCAGGCCGTGCTCACCACGCCCAGCTCCAGCCCATTAAAGAACAGCTCGTACAGCGTCCAGAGTCCCGCTGTGATCCCCCCCGCAAACGTCGCGAACGCCACGCCAATATTGTTGGTCATGATGCCGGTGGAGGCCTGCGGCTTCATGCTCACCAGGCTGTGCGTCCACATCTGGTGCTTCTCGATGGACGCGACCATCGCCGGCCCCAGAATCATGCGCTCAAATGCCGGCCGCGCAACGCTCAGCAGCGTTCCCAGCGCCGCACCGGCAAGGAAGATCGCCACCGACACAACAACGTAAGGAAACATGCGGCGGAAGATCCGCGGATACTCCACAGCAAAGAAGCGAACGATCTGTCTCGCTTCGAGCTTTTTGCCGGAGTACACCCGATTGTGGGCTCGCGCCAGCAGCAGGTTCAGGTATTCTTCCTGCGTGCGCGACCCGCGATCGGCGCGCACCGCGGACAAATCCTGGGCCACCTGCCGGTAGAGCAGCCCCAGTTCGCGCAGCTCGTCGCCGGAAAGCGACTTTAGCCCCGACTGCTCCGTCTGCACCAGTAACGCATCCAGACGCTGCCACAGTCCCTGCCGTTGCTCGATCCAGCGGTTGGAAATCATGCTCGCGCTGCGCCTCGAACCCTGTCGATGAATCGCGCCATGGACGAAACTCCCGATCAGCTTACCATCGAGACTCCGGAACAGGTCGCGATCCATTTCCCCATTGCCGGCATTGGCAGTCGCTTCCTTGCTGTACTCGCAGATACCGTTGTGCAGGTCATCGCCTACGTTGTCATTTTCCTGCTGATCGTTCTCATCCTCACTTCGGCGCCTCGCATCAACGGCTTTATGCTCTCGCGCGTGGGCGATAAGTGGATCATCGCCGCTGTCATCTTGTTCTATTTCCTCCTGTACTGGGGCTACTTCACGCTGTTTGAGGCCTTCTGGAACGGTCAAACCCCAGGCAAAAGGCTCTGCAAGCTGCGCGTGATCCGCGACTCCGGCCGCCAGATCACGCTCTTCGAATCGATGACCCGCAACCTGATCCGCGTCGTCGATGCCTTCCCCAGCTTCTACGCCGTCGGCATCGTCTCCATGCTGTGCAACCGGCGCAATAAGCGGCTCGGCGATTTCGCCGCCGGAACCCTGGTCGTCCACGAGCGAGCTCCGGAACCCGCGCCGTGGAGCGGCACCTCCTCGCGCACCATCACCGCCGGAGCCTTTACGCCCGTTGCTGTTCCTCCTGCGCCGATCGTCGATCCGAACGCCGTCGACCTGCCCGCCGACGCCGTCGCGCGCCTGACCGCCGATGACCTTAACGTCATCGACCACTTCTTCGCACGGGCCATCGATATCGACATCCCCCGCCGTCGCGCTCTCGCCGAGCGGCTCGCCCAGCAAATGACCGCGAAGATGGGCATCGCCATGCCTGGAGAATTACAGCCGGAGCGGATTCTGGAATCCATTGCCCGCATCCTGCGCGGAATACGACGCTAAATCCTGCAGAATGTGCACATTTGGGCGATTTCCTGCGACCTCGGCGCCATCCGCCGCATCCAATCTTCAAGGGTGATTCTGTCCACCGCGTGCGGTACACTCAAAGGGCAGAGGTTTTCCCCAGGAGATTTCATGGCTACCAGCTCTGTCACCACCAGCACGCCCGCTCCCGAAGTAGTTCCCGAGCCGAAGACCACCCCTGTTCGCCTCACCGACAACGCGGTGAATAAGGTGCGCGAAATTATGGCAACGCAGGATCCGCTGCCCGCCGGTCTGCGCATCGGCGTCGTGGGCGGCGGCTGCTCCGGCTTCCAGTACTCCATGTCGTTCGAGAACCAGTCCGGCATGATGGACAAGGTCTACGACTTCAACGGCCTTAAGGTCTTCGTGGACGCGACCTCGCTGATGTACCTCAACGGCTGCACCGTCGACTACGTGGAGACGCTCGAAGCGGCCGGCTTCAAGTTCGACAACCCCACCGTCAAGAGCACCTGCGGCTGCGGTTCGTCGTTCCAGGTCTAGGTTTTCAGGTCGAAGTGAGAAGGCCCGCCATCGTGCGGGCCTTTTCTTATTGCTGTGGAGTCGTGTCCGGCGGCATCGTGGGGGTGGTCGGCGCGGTTGGATTCGTTCCCGATGTTCCAGATGTTCCGAACCCCGAAGGCGTTCCCGACTGTCCTATGCCCGGCGTCGTCCCCATGGGATTGAGGATCGAACCAGCCGGGTTCGTACTGTTCGGCGATCCGACTCCCCCGGCTCCTGGGATCCCCATCGCCTGGTCTTCCATCGGGTCGTAGTTGAACTCCCACTTGTTGTAGCGCTTCTGCTGCTTGTATTCGATCAGCGATGGCTTATCGATCGGCAGCGTGAACCCGACAATCGGTCCGCCTCCGCCAAAGGTCGTCGCAGACGTGCCGCTTCCGCTGGATCCGAACGGCGAAGTCGTCGGCGATCCCGGAGCAGATCCTGGCGTCGTCATGGATCCAAACGTCGGCGACCCACTGGTCGGCGACGATCCGATTCCTGAAGTCGGTGATCCGAAGCTCGAACTCGGGGAACCGAAGGTCGATCCAAATCCAGACGGGTTCGACGAGGCGCTCCCTCCCGGCTGATCCGGGCTCGCAATCGGCACACCATTGGCGTCCGTCGTCGTGCTCGCAGTAACGGCGTACATCGAAGCGTTCCCCGCCAGCCCAACCGTCATCAGCGGCTGCCCAAAGAATCCCAGCGGCCGCACATGCGCCTGTCCAAACAACACCGGCTTCCAGTCGGCCTTGCCCGTCAGCGGGTCCTTATACTTCTTGCGCAGGAAGCGAACCTGATTCGTCTCGACCAGTTGATCGATCGACGTCGGATAGCGCCCAAATTTCTGGTAGTAGAGTTTAATCGCCCGCTTGTACTGCTCGCCGCGCTGGATCGTCTCCATCTCCTTATCGCGCTGGATCGA
>DASZYN010000182.1:0-7735 GCA_035545435.1 Acidobacteriaceae bacterium
TCCCATCCGAGCGCTCTCGACGGTCCAGTGTTCGACTCCTGCCTCTGCGCGAACAAATCCAGGGTCTCCGGTTGGAAGAGGTCGCGGCCGTCGCGGGTGCGACCTCGTGCCAAAATGCACTGCGCAAACGCGAGGAGGTCAGGCACATTGGAGAAGACACCCGCGTGTCCGGCAACGCCACCGAGGACAGAACAATTCTCGTCCTGCACTTCTCCCTGGATGACACGGTGGCGAAAGGCCTGGTCATTCTCGCTCGGCGGAATCGTTGGCCGGCGCTCGCGTGGCGGCCGAAAACAGGTGCTGGTGAGATTCAGGGGCGCAAAGATCTCGCGCCGGCAAAAGGCATCGAGCCGCTCGTAGGCCAGAATCTCGATCGCCTTGCCCAGCAGGATGAATCCGAAATCCGAATACTCGGTCCGGGTACCCGGCTTCGCCTCCAGAGGCAGCTTCAGCGTTGCACGCAGCAGGGCCTCGGGGGTCTCGCAGTTGCGGAACAGCGTTTCGTAGGCTGGCAGGCCGGACGTGTGTGCGAGCAGCATCCGCAGCGTCACGCGTTCCTTGCCGCTGCCTGGCGCCATGCCGATGACGAATCCTGGCAGGAGATCGCCCAGGCGAGAATCCAGGTCGAGCTTGCCGCGATCGACCAGCACCATGGCCGCGGCGGTCGTCGCGATGACTTTGCTGACGCTGGCCAGATCGAAGACCGTATCCGGTTTCACGGTCGGCGAACTCGCCTCGTAGGTGAAGCGGCCCACAGCGTCGAGGGCGACGATCGATCCCTTGTGCAGTACTCCGTATGCGGCTCCGGGAAACGCCTGCTCCGCGACGGCTTTTTGCAGCACCGCGCGGGCTGGATTCCATTGGGTAGTCAAGCCGGTGGATGAGGGCGCAGCGACCTCCGATGGCATGGAACCAGAGTACTCCGGGATGCGGCGGCGCCGATGTATCGGTGGTCACGAGCGGGCACCTGCAGAGCGCTGTCCTGATTCACGACAGCCGGTTCGCGCTCCATCGCTTTCACGAACCCGCGCTCTGCGGCCGATAGTCCTTTCAGCACGTTCATGGGGACCACGGGTGGCGCAGAGAGAAGAGGATCACAGACAGCATCCCCGGTTTTGCTGCAGCGGCAACGCGGAGATACGCAGCCTGGCATCGGGCCTGCGCGTCTCGGGGAGGATTGAAAATCTCAGCCTGGGCGGATGCCGGATCCGGGTGGAGAACCCGCGCGGGTTTCGTGAGGCGGAGAGGGTTGAGATGACCTTCTGTGTCCGGCAACTGCCCCTTCGCGTCCAGGCGTCCATTCGCCAGCTGGAGTCTGGCCACACCCTCGGCGTCGCATTTACGCTGCTCTCCGAGCGCGGCAAGGTCCAGCTGGGGGCGCTGATTGAGGAACTCGCGGAGACTTTGCGTGACCAGGTTGACACCCTGGCGAAGTACCAATCGGCCGAAGGCGGCGACAAGGACTCGACCCGTTTGGCGCGAGGGCCGGTGCCGATCGATCGGGACTCTCGCTGAAACCGGCCGCGCCCTTTTGCCTCCCCGCCACATCTATACTGAAGCTCCGAACTGAAGCTCGGAACCCCCAGGCGGCCCACGATGCCCATCGCACTCGACTTCTTCATCAAATACGGCTACGGGATCGTGTTCCTGTGGGTGCTGACCGAGCAACTGGGCATTCCCATCCCGAGCACCCCCCTGCTGCTGACCGCCGGCACGCTAACGGCGACGCATCGGCTCAGCCTGTTGTACGTGCTGCTCTCGGCGCTGGCCGCCAGTCTGCTGGCGGACAGCACGTGGTACCTGTTCGGCAAGCGCTATGGGTCGGCCGTGGTGCGGCTGATGTGCCGCATGAGTCTGGAAAGCTCGGCGTGCGTGCGCAAGACCGAGGGCTACTTCACCAAGGGCGGACCCACGGCCCTGCTGGTGGCCAAGTTCGTTCCCGGCCTGGGTTCTGTGGCTGCGCCGATCGCCGGCCAGATCAACATGGGCTACGGCAAGTTCGTTCTTGCCGATGCAGGCGGCGTGCTGCTGTGGACCCTCACTGTGACACTGGCCGGGCGTTTCTTCGGCGACTTCCTCAAGCACCGGCCGGAAGCGCTCTCGACGGTGGCCCACTTCTTCGGAGCGATCTTCGCGCTGCTCTTCGTCGGCTTCCTGGTCTGGCGCATGCTGCAGCGACGCGCATTCCTGCGGTCGGTGCGGATGTCGCGCCTCGATCCCCAGGAGCTGAAGCGGATGATGGACCAGGGCCAGCCGGTGTTCATCGTGGACCTGCGGCATCCGCTGGACTACCTGCCCGATCCGCGTACGCTTCCCGGGGCGCTGAGCCTGACGCCGGACAAGCTCGTGGAGCAGAGCGACCGGATTCCGCGAGACAAGGAGATCGTGCTGTTCTGCACCTGCCCCAGCGAGGCGACGGCGGCGCGGATGGCGCTCCGGCTCCGTGGAATGGGCATCCACCGGGTTCGGCCGCTGCGGGGCGGGTACGACGAGTGGAAGAAGCTGGGCTATCCGCTGGTGGACATCGCAACGCCCACCGCCGCCTGACAGCTTCAGAGCCCGCGCAGCAGATCGCAGGCTCGCGCCAGATCCTCGTCGCGCTTGGCGAAGCAGAAGCGGATCAGGTTCTCTCCGCGACCCTGGGCGAAGAACGCCGTTCCCGCCACGCCGGCGACGCCGGTATTGCGCAGCAGGGTGCGAGCTTTTTCGCGCGCGGTCGCGCCCGGCAAATTTGTAACATCGGCGAGCACATAATAGGCACCCTGGGGAATCGATGGAGCTAGTCCTGCGTCCGTCAGGGCTGCGCAGAGCCTGTCGCGTTTCGCCTGGTACTCGGTGGAGAGGCCGGAGTAGAACGAATCGGGCAGTTGCAGCAGGCCCGCTGCAGAGGCGTGCTGGAACGGCGAGGGCGCGCAGACGTAGACGAGGTCGTGGAAGTAGCCGATGGCTCCGAGCCAGCGGCGGTCGGCAATCAAATATCCGATGCGCCAGCCGGTGATGCTGAAGGTCTTCGACAGGCCGGAGATGGTGATGGTGCGCTCGGCCATGCCTGGCAGCGTGGCGAGGCTGATATGCTCGGCGCCGTCGTAGACGAAGTACTCGTAGATCTCGTCGGTGAGGACGAAGAGGTCGTTCTCGATGGCGAGGGCCGCGACGGCTTCGAGTTCGGCGCGGGAGAAGATCTTGCCGCACGGATTCGAAGGGGAGTTCACGACGATGCCACGAGTGCGCGGGGTGATGGAGCGGCGCAGGGCGTCGATGTCGAGCGACCAGTCGGGGGTGTTGAGCGGAACCGAGACGGCGTTGACGCGGAGAGCGCGCAGCGTGTTCAGGTGATAGCCATAGAAGGGCTCGAAGAGGACGACCTCGTCGCCCGGATTGAAGAGGGCCATGCAGGCGGCCTGAAGCCCGGCGGTTGCGCCGGAGGTGACGAGAATCTCGGCGTCGGGATCGGCGGTCATGCGGTTGTGGCGCGCGAGTTTGGCGGCGATCCCCTGGCGCAGGCTCTCGATGCCGTCCATGCGGGTGTAGATATTGAGGCCCTGCTGGATCGCTTCGATGGCGCGAGCGACGACCGGGGAAGGCACGTCGGTGTCGCAGACACCCTGGGCCAGGTTGACGCCGCCGGCGAGGTCGCAGGCCACGGTCATGGCGCGAATTTCGGACTGAACGAGGCCGGGCGCAATCTCGCTGAGGTGCAGTTTTTCGGCTACGGCACGCATGGGTTCACGTTTACCACAATCGGATGTCGTTTCGCATCTGCGCATTGTGATCGTAACTTCACAGGCCGATCCGAACGAAGTTAGAAAATCTTTGTAATTTGTCACAACATTCCTTGCTTTTTCGGGCTGAATTATGGCAGAGTATTCTCTGCACAGGAGACATTCCATGCGAGTCAAAACGCATAATTCGATTGGATGGCTGCCACAGGCGGACGTCTGCGTCGGTTCCGGAATGTCCTTTCTGGCGTTTCGATAGCCTCCCGGCTAATCCGATCCTGTGCATTCCATACAAAGCCTCCACTGAGTGGCGAAGAAGACAGTTCCTTCGACTTGACACCGAATACGGCTGTCTTCGGCTGATCCCTCAGTGACTCATAACCAGGCACCGGTGGCGACAGAAGGGAGTTACTTCCGCCAAAGAAACCGAGCAGGGACGGAAACCCTGCCAGAGTCGAGAGATTCCGGGACGGGGGCGTAGCCCCGCAGCACAAGGTACCGGCATCAGGATGGCTCTGAAGACTCTTTTCGACTAATCCCCGGTGTAAGTAAAAATTTGGCCGGTGGCGCAGATAACAGTTACTTCTCCTTAATTCGACGGTTGCGAGTTCGAATCTCGCCGCGGGCATAAGCCCGCGTAGCTTAATGGCAGAGCAGCGAAACAAGTCTGTTATCGACTTATTCCCAGGCCATTCATAGTGCGTCGCCGGTGGCGCAGAGGACGGATCCATCAACGGTAGCAATGCAGGTTCGAGTCCTGCCGTGGATCGGTGCAATAAGTGCTCAAGATCAGCGTAGCAATCCGTCATCGAATATTCCCCGGTGTCGACGTCAACCAGCAACCGCAACACTAAACAACCCGACAATAACCGCGCCGGTGGCGCAGACAACGGATCCTTCAATGGCAGAAGCTTCGCACGCGCGTGCGGAGAGTGCAGGTTCGACTCCTGCCGCGGACGCAAGTCCGTGTCAAATTCCCGTCGTCGTTTATTCCCCGGCGTTAGCATGGCAGTCGAAAGGAGGGACCCGTGGCACGGTTGAACATTCTGAAGCTGGCACATCTGGCGCCGCGCACCCATGAGGGCGCGCCTGCGAAGCGGATCAGCGAAGAGCAGGCGTTGCGGCGCAGTGTGCTGGCCTGCCTGTTGTGGGAGAGCCAGTTCTACGAGGACGGAGTGGAGATCGCCGGCCGCATTCGCGAACTGGTGCCGAAGGTGGAGGCTGCGAAGGTGGCCGCTCTGGCCGTGGAGGCGCGCGAGGCGATGAAGCTGCGCCACGCGCCGCTGTATCTCGTCCGCGAGATGGCGCGGCATGCGACGCATCGCGCCCTGGTGTCGGAGACGCTGGCACGCGTGATCCAGCGTGCCGATGAGCTGGCCGAGTTCGTGGCCATCTACTGGGGCGAGGGGCGCGCTCCGCTCTCGGGCCAGGTGAAGAAGGGCCTCGCGGCGGCGTTCCCGAAGTTCGACGAGTACGCGCTGGCGAAGTACGATCGCGCCGGAGCGGTGAAGCTGCGCGACGTGCTCTTCCTGTGCCACGCGCGTCCGCGCGACGCAGCTCAGGCCGAGGTGTGGAAGCGCCTGATCGCGGGCGAGCTGACTACGCCGGACACCTGGGAGGTGGCGCTCTCGGCCGGTGGCGACAAGCGCGCCAGCTGGGAGCGTTTGCTCGCCGAGCGGAAGCTGGGGGCGCTCGCTCTGCTGCGCAACCTTCGCAACATGAAGGATGCGGGCGTGAGCGAGGACCTCGTGCTGGGCGGACTGGCCGCGATGAAGACCGAGCGCGTGCTCCCGTTTCGCTTTCTCGCTGCTGCGCGTTACGCACCGCAGTGGGAGGAGGTACTGGAGCAGACGATGTTCCGCTCGGTGGAGTCGCGCGCGAAGCTGGCGGGCCGGACGGTGCTGCTCGTGGACGTGTCGGGCAGCATGACGGCGGCGCTCTCGGGCCGGTCGGAGATGCTGCGCACCGATGCGGCGTACGGTCTCGCGGTGCTGTTGCGCGAGATCGCGGAGGAGGTGAGTGTCTACACCTTTTCCGACACGCTGAAGCGGGTGCCGGCGCGGCGCGGCTTTGCGTTGCGCGATGCGCTCGACCAGAGCCAGCCGCACAGCGGCACGCAGCTGGGCGCGGCGCTGGAGAAGCTCGACGAGCGGTACGAGCGACTGATCGTGATCACCGACGAGCAGTCGCACGATCGCGTGCCGGCGCCGAGGGGCCGGGGCTACGTGGTGAACGTGGCCAGTTACCGCAACGGCGTTGGCTACGGCGCGTGGACGCACATCGACGGCTGGAGCGAGTCGGTGGTCGAGTACATCCGCGAGCTGGAGCGTGCGGAGGCGCAGTAAGGCTGAGGGGCCGGCGGGGAACTCGCTGGCCTTTCGGCGATCTTGCGAGCGGTGGGCGGGTTCGTTTGGGGTCTCCTGCAAAAAGTATTTTGAGGGGGGGTGACCCCTCGGGATGTTGTTGATTCCCGGACCAGGGTTTTGATCGGACCCCGGGGGTGTTAACGATGTGGTTCACAGGCATCAGAGCGCCGCGGCGGTGGCGGTTTCTTCTTTCTGCAGGTTGTCGAAGGGAGTGGCGCGGGCGGCGAGGAATTCTTCTTTGGTTTCGCCGTTGCGTTTGAAGGCCATGTCCATCATCTCGTTCTCCGTGCGGAGGAGTTCCTTGTCCCAGTTCTTTTTGAGGTCGCGGAAGGCGAGATATTTGGGACGCTCGCGTTGAGGGTTTGGGGTTGGTTCGGACTCGGCGTTCGCTGGATCGGGTTGGTGCGCGGCGTTGGCGGCCGGGACTTCGGGCTCGGGCTTCGCAGGGGGCGTATCGAAGATTTCGTGTTCGGGGATGCCGAGGCGGCGGGCGCGGAGGCGGAGGCGCGCGGCCTCGAGGCGGCGGTTCTGCATGGTGTGGGCGAGGCGGCAACCGTTGAGGATGGCGCGGCCATTCGAAACCGGGATGGTGCCCCAGGCGAGGGCCTGCAGAGCCTGAGAGAGGACGTAAGTGATGGAGTCCTCGTCTTCGAGGAGGGGGATGTGGAGCGGGCGGTCGGGGAGGGCGTGGAGGTAGCGGTCGTGACGGAAGCAGTGTTCGCGGCCGTGGAGGGCCCAGTCGCGGCAGCGGTGGCCGGTGCTGCGGGTGTAGTGACAGCGGCGATGCTCAGGGGCGAGGCCGCCGGCGTTGGTTGAGGCGGAGGAATCAGGCTGGGTCGCAGCTTCGATCATGAGGGTGTCCTTTGCGTTGTGGAGGCCAGGTTGGGGTGCGGATTCGGCCTCGGAAACCGGGCGGTTCGGGGCGAGCTCGGATGTGGAGTCGATTCGCTGTTTGTGCGCCATGTTGTGGGCGATCTTGTGCTTTTTACGGGGTACAAGTTATAAGTCCTTTGTTTCTGAGATGATAGCGATGATGACTAGTTTGACAACTTTGGCAGGTCCGGGTGATTTGCGGTACTTCGGTCCTGTTGGCGTGGGTGGATGCATGGAGCCCTTTCGTGGCAGCAGCGTTCAGTTTTCAGCGTTCAGCAAGGCTGCGCGCCTTGCCGGCGCGTGCATTGCGGGCGGCAATAAAAAAGCCTCACCGGATGCGGTGAGGCTTTTTCAGGGAACACTTTTTCCCTGTTGTCAGGCTAGGCTTTGGCGGGGGTGGATGCAAGGGAAATCGGAGGGTGGGACGGTACGAAGGTCATGATCCACCTGCGATCACGATGAAGGCAATGAGAAGTTGCGAAGCGCGAGCGCTGACTGACCGCTTCCTATACTCCCTTTAGTAACCCAGCAGGCATGATTCAGCAGGGCGAACGCTCCAAGTGACGCCGTTCGATTGCAAATCGCCGGATGACCGGGATTGCGAAAGCTATTCGAAAGACTCTTCAGCGGATTTCGGGCGTGGAAACGTGGGAAACACGAATCCGCTTTCAAGCCACCCCAGCGAAACGTTGTTTTCGCTGGGACCCCGGGTGCCCGCCCTCGCGCCCTGGCATTTCCTCGCAAGCGAGGAAATGCCACCGGGTTTCGGAGGAGGTC
>DASZYN010000183.1:0-2119 GCA_035545435.1 Acidobacteriaceae bacterium
AAGCGGTCACGCCAGGCGAGGAAGAAAGCGAGTTTGATGCCGAGCCACTCGCGTGCGGTGTTGAAGCTGAAGGTGGTCGACAGGTAGATGGCCGCAGCGACGAGGGTGACGGTGACGATGCAGGCGCCCGGATAGTTGAGGAAGCGGATCAGAAAGTCGGTGACGAGGCGTCCGATGAGGCCGGCGACAGGCAGTCCATAGAGGAATGTCGGATGGCCGGGCAGGAGGGCGAAGAGGGCGGGCGCAAAAAAGAAGATGAGGATAATGCCGATGGTTTTGAAGGCGGGCGAGCCGGCAGGACGAGAGAGCATCCACGTCCAGCCGAGGGCACCGAGGAGGACCGGCAGGATGAAGGCGGAGATGCCTTCAATCTGCAGCATGATGTCGCTGAGGTACGAGCCGGCGGGGCCGATCCAGTTGTGGACGCGCCCGGAGCCGACGGTGTTCAGGGAGGGGTCGCTGGGGTGCCAGGAAACCAGGGAGAGGAAAAGGAGGACGGCGGAGGCAAGAACCAGCAGGCCGATCAGCTCATTGAGCCGGCGGCTGCGGGTAGGCGTAAGCACCAAACGGGCGGGTTTCATGGGCAGACAGGTCGGGGGATTCGCCACGCCGGTGAGGGTGAGGCGAAACGGGCTGAACTGCCAGAGCAGAACCATTATCCCAGATGCGGAGGCGGGTGGGAGACAAAAGGGGGTGGGGGAATCGGGGTGGGTATGGCGGTGTGGGATTCGATTGGAAAGATGCAGTTGTCACGCTTGCCCAATTTAAAAACGCCTGAGCCACCATCTTGCGCTTGTGCGCAAAGGTGAAGGGTTTGTGTTGCGCGACCGGGGCGTCTGCGTGGCGCGGGTGGTTCCTGTCGACCCGGACTATGTTTCTGACCATGAGGTGCGGCTGGTAGCGGAGGGAAAGCTGAAGCTGCCGGAGCGTGAATTGGACTGGGGTGAGTTTTTCTCTCTGGCAAAGGGGGGAAAGGCATGCCTCAGCGGCTGAAGCCGACAGTATTCGCGGCCTCTACTGCCCGGCTGAAGCCAGGCCCTTTCAAAGAAGCGCAGGTCACAACGAAAATGCCCAGTTCGCGCTGAGTTGGTTGGCTGCACTGTTCACGAAGAGCGCCGCCCCTCTCGATGAACAGCTAAGGCTGCGAGCGAGGCAAACATGATCATCAACAAGTCGACCGAGTGTGTGTGGAGAAACCAGCCGAGGGGGCGGAGGGGAACGCCTGTCCTGATCAAGGCGCAGGCGACGAAATTTGCGATGCAGGCAGCAACCAGGAGGAATGGCCGCTGAGGGGAAAGTTTCAATCCAGCCAAAACAAGGAGCAACAAACCCACGAGCCCGACGATCGGCAGCGCAAATCCTGCTATCGCGGTGGCCGTTGCACACCAGAAACTTTCCGCGGCGACGCAAACCATCACGAGAATCAGGGAGAGGCAGGAAGTTTCACGAGCTATACCTTGCTCAGGTTGCCATAAACCGTCCGCCGAAGATCAAAAGCGAAGCACCCAGCAGCAGGCGGTAGACGGCGAAGAGAACGAAGCCGTGGTTGCGGACCCACTGCAGAAACCACTCGACGACGCCGAGCGCAACGAAAAATGAGACGAGGAAGCCGACGATGAGGACCAGCCATCCGTGTCCGGTCATGGCGAGCGGGGCGAGCGCCGCGTGGGAGGCGGCTGCAGCGCCATGCTGCCGGTGCAGGAGATGAAGGTCCGGAAAGACGGCCTTGAGCAGGTCGTAGAGTGTTGCCGCGAACATGGTCGGAATCGAGACAAGGAAGCTGAACTCGAGAGCGGCAGGGCGGGTCATGCCGGCGAGTTGACCGGCGGCGATGGTGGACATGGAGCGCGAGGTCCCGGGAAAGACGGCGGAGGTGACCTGGCAAAGGCCGATCCAGATCGACTGCGGAAGGGACATCTGCTCGACGTCGGAGACGAGGAGGTCGCGACGGACACTCCAGGCATCGACGATCCACATGACGATGCCTCCGATGACGAGGGACAGGGCCATGACGCGGAGGCTTTCCAGATGCCTGCCAATCACCGGAGTGAGAGCCAGCGCGGGAATCGCGGTGCAAACGAAGGCGACCAGAGTCAGCGTGAGCGGATGGTTGCGAATC
>DASZYN010000184.1:0-4195 GCA_035545435.1 Acidobacteriaceae bacterium
CGTTCCGAAATGAGACAGATCGATGACAACTCAGGGCTTGCGGCCTTCCCCCTGGGTCGATCTTGCAACTAAAGACGCATTGGGAATGACCTGGTGGACTCGGTACCATGCAGCTGGACGTAACTTCGGAACCACAGGTGGAACAGCGAGTCTCCTGCAGGGACTCAGTACGGCTGTAAACGACCAGTCAAGGTAGAGCATCGTGTCGATCCGTGTTAAGGCTCTCATCTGCGCCGTTGTGGCAGGGGCCATCGCGAGTTTGTCCGCCCTCCGCGGCCACCCTCACCAGCAGTGGATCCACTTCTTCATCTACCTGGCAGCCATCCTCCTCAGCTCCGGCATGAAAGTGACTCTGCCGAAGAGCGACGGCACGATGTCGGTCAACTTCCCCTTTATCTTTCTGGGCATCCTGCAGTTGTCTCCCCTGCAGGCGGTCTGCCTTGGCGTGTGCAGCGTTGCCGCGCAGTGCCGCTTCAAGGTAAGGCAGCCGTTCACCCTGGTGCAGATTCTGTTCAACGTGGCCAACGTGACCACGGCGACGGCTTTGGCGTGGTTTACATATGCTGGTGCGATGAAAGCCCATCCCGAGAGCGCGCCCGTGCTCGCGCTTGCCGCGACCGTCTACTTTCTGGCTAATACCATTCCCGTGGCACTGGTCATCGGGTGGTCTTCCGATACCTCGCCGTTCATGCACTGGCGTCAGGCTTTCCTGTGGTATCTGCCGTTCTATCTGGTGGGCGCCATGGTCGCCGTGCTGGCCGACTTCATCGGAATCCGCTATGGCTGGCTCACTTCGTTGCTGTTGATCCCGCTCGTTTACACGGTCTACCGGGCTTATTGCGCGCAGATGGCCATGCTGCGCGATCGCGAGCGGCACATCGAAGAGGTGGAATCCCTCTACATGCGAACGATCGAAGGGCTTTCGATGGCGGTTGAAGCCAAGGACGAAGGCACGCACGAGCACCTGATGCGAGTCCGTGTCTACGTCGCGGAACTGGGCCGCATCATGAAGCTCGACCGACCGCTGATGCAGGCCCTGAATATCGCAGCTTTCCTCCACGATATCGGCAAGCTGGCAGTTCCGGAGCAGATCCTGAACAAGCCGGGCAAACTGACTCCGGAAGAGTTCGAAAAGATCAAAATTCATACCGTGGTCGGAGCTGACATTCTCGAGCGCGTGAAGTTCCCCTATCCGGTCGTGCCGATCGTCCGCGCGCACCACGAAGCGTGGGACGGCAGCGGTTATCCCGATGGCCTGAAGGGTGAAGAGATCCCCATCGGCGCCCGCATCCTGACCGCGGTCGATTGCTTCGACGCTCTCGTCTCCGATCGTCCCTACCGGCGCGCCCTGCCTCCCGAGGAAGCCATGAACTTCCTCAAAAGTAAATCCGGAATTCAGTTCGATCCTGCGATTGTGACGCTGCTGCAGGAGCACTATCCCGCGTTAGAGGAGCTTGCCCGCAAGCACAGCAGCGAAATGGATCCGCTCCGGACCGACGTCTTCATCGAGCGTGGCGCTGCCCCGGCCGCGGGCTTCGAAGTGGAATCGGCCGAATCGAAAACGGCCGGTGAACATGGTCAGGAAACACCCAATCCTGTTCTGGCCGGGATGCCCGCGTCGTGAACCCGGCACTTTCGTTCCTTCACTGGATGGGACGAACGCTCGCCATCATCCTGCTGGTCCTTCTTGGTTCTACGGCTCTGGTGCGTTACGCTCCCGGGTATCTAAGCGACGCGCGCGAAATGGATAGCCGCTACGCGGCCGAGGCGCACACCGAACTCTCGGCCGAAGCCGCTCGCAGCCGTTCGATTCCTCAAATGGTCGCCGCAGAGATCGCCGGCTGGATTCGCGGAGACTTCGGCACATCGCGTCAGTACGAAGTTCCTGTTTCAGAACTGATCGGTCCACGGATTGCCGCCAGCGCCGGTCTGCTGCTTCGCGGCATCGGCGTCGCATGGATCCTGGCGCTATGCGCTGCGCTGATTGCGAGCGCGGGACGGAATCCATCCTTCCTCTGGCAAACGCCGGCCACGCTTCTGCTCGCGATTCCCACCGCCGCTCTTGCCACGTTTTGCCTGCTCGCGGACAGCGGCGGACCGGTGCTGGTCATGGCGCTTCTGCTCGCCGCGCGCGACTTCAAATTCCTCGATCAGGTCCTGCGCAAAGCCTGGCGGGAACCCCACATTCTGCAGGCTCGCGCACAGGGTATCGGCACCGGGCGTCTGCTCGTCGCGCATCTGGCCCCGTCACTGGTTCCGCAGCTGGGCGCTCTGGCTTCTCTCTCGATCGTGACGGCTCTCAGCGCTTTAGTTCCGGTAGAAGTCATCTTCAATGTTCCGGGGCTCGGGCAGCTGGCCTGGAATGCCGCTCTCAACCGCGACCTGCCCGTGCTTCTGGCGGTGATGATTCTCATGGCGCTGGCAGTCACCTTCTCGGGCACCGCTGCGGCACGCGCAGAGGGATGGAAAAGCGCATGAAGCTTCGCCGCTCCCTCCTCGCTCTCCTTGCTGTGCTCATCGTCAGCGCCTCTGCGATCATCGCCTTGCCCGGCGCAAGCTACGCCCGTCAGGATCGCGAAGCGACACTGGCATCCGCATCGTTGCATCACCTTGCCGGCACCGACGCGCTGGGACGCGACCGGCTCGTGCGCGTAGCGGCTGCATTTCTTCTCAGCCTCGCGGGCGCCATCGCCGCCTCCGCTGTCACCACCGCAGCCGCTGCCGGTGTTGGAATGCTCGCAGCACTCGGCCGCTCGGCGATGGGATGGGCCGTGATGCTGATCTGCGATGTCTTTCTGGCGCTGCCATGGATGTTCCTGCTGATGATGGTGCGCTCGGCACTGCCACTGACCACCTCGCCGGGACGTTCCGCCGCGATCACATTTCTGGTGCTGGCTGCGCTGGGCTGGCCGGCCAGCGCGCGCGCCGTCTATCGCGGTGTAGTGCAGCTGAAGACTTCCGACTGGATGCTGTACGCGCGCGCCTCGGGACTCGGCGGCGTCAGCGTCGCCCGGCATATCATCCCTAATCTGTTTCCGTTGCTGCTGCCGCAGTTCCTCATCAGCATTCCTGCGTTCGTGATGGCGGAAGCCAATCTTGGAGCGCTTGGCCTCGGCATCGGCGAACCGCTGCCCTCGTGGGGCGGAATGCTCTTCGAGCTGAACAATTCCCCCATGCTCATGCAGACCCGCTGGGTTTACTTTCCTGTGATTCTGCTGGTGCTGGTGCTGCTCCTTCTGGAAGGAGTGGCCGCTGAGGCCTGATCGCATGTACCTTTCTCGCCGCATTCTCGTCTGCTTCGCCGCCCTGCTGCCGATCGCGCCCGCTGCGATGTCCGCAGCTCAGACCGCGCCGCGCCTGCCCGGAGAGCTGGCCTGGACCATTGGCTACGATCCGAAGACTTTCGATCCGGCAAAGGTTGACGACCAGGAATCGGAGACGGTTCGGTATCTCACTGCCGGTGTTCTCCTCCGGTTCAACCGGCTTACGCAAAAAGTGGAGCCCGAGCTCGCGAAGAGCTGGACCCTCTCTCCGGACGGAAAGACCCTCACGTTCACCCTGCGCTCCGGTCTCGAGTTTTCCGATGGCAGCAACCTAACGGCGCGCGACGTCGCAGCATCGGTGCGCCGCGTCCTTTCCCTGGGAGATGAGGCGCCAGCCAGTCAGGAATTCATTAAGCCTGCGGGCGTCACCGTGGACTCCCCCAACGACAGCACGGTCGTTGTCCATCTGCCGCAGCGGGTGATTGCCATTGGCAAAGTCTTCGACGAAATCGCCATCGAGCCTGCCGGCCACTCCTCGGAGGCGCGCGTCACCTCCGGTCCCTTTTACGTGTCCGACTATCACCGTTCCCGGTACATTCGTCTCCGCCGTAACCCGCATTACGTTGGATCCAATGGCACCCAGCCTTCCGCAACCGGCATTCGCCTCGACATCCTGGAGAACATGGAGCAGCAAATTCGTCTCCTGCAGCGCGGCGACTACGACCTGATCGACAGTCTTCCCCCCGACTACTTCGAGCTTCTGCGAAAAAAAGCTCCGGGAATGGCGCGCGATCTTGGCCCGTCTCTCAATACAGAGCAAATGTGGTTCAATCAGTCGCCGGCTTCCCCCCTCCCTGCGTGGGAAAAGACCTGGTTTCAGAATCGCGGCTTTCGCGTAGCCGTCTCGCAGGCGATTCATCGTTCCGACCTCG
>DASZYN010000185.1:0-5789 GCA_035545435.1 Acidobacteriaceae bacterium
AGGCAAAGTCAATTCAGGCGATCCGAAAGCCGAGGGCAGGTTGGCGCCGAGGCCAATGGCAGCGAGCGGGCTCACAACGCCACACTACACCAGGGAGAATGCGGGGTGGCCGGGCGTCTCGCGCTATGCTCAAATCCATGAAGATCGGCTTGTTTGGCGGAAGCTTCGATCCGCCGCATCGGGGACATGTTGCGCTGGCGCGGCTGGCGATCGAAAGCGTCGGCCTCGATCGCGTGCTGTTTGCGCCGGTGGGCGTGCAGCCGCTCAAGCGCGATCGGCCCCAGGCCAGTTTTGCCGATCGGCTGGAGATGACAGAGCTGGCGATTGCCGGTGAAAGGGGCATGGAGTTGTCGCAGATCGATGCGCCGCGCAGCGATGGCCGGCCGAACTACACAATCGATACGGTCCGCTTGTTGCTGGGTACGCTGGCTGCTGACGACGAGCTTTATTGCCTGATGGGCGCCGATTCGTTTCTGAGCATCGGCAAGTGGCATCGTGCCGCCGATCTGCTGGTCGCATGCAATTTTGTTGTCGCGGCACGGCCAGGGTTCGATCTGGGCCGGATCACCTCGGCTTTGCCGGCGAGCATCGCAGTCGCCGCGTGCGACGGGGCGGGCGCGGAGAACCTGGTGCTGTGCCTGCACGGCGCCGGAGAGAGCGAATCGCGCCTGTACCTGCTGCCGCATCTGCAGGAACGGGCTTCGGCGTCCGGGATCCGCCGATCCCTGCAGGAGGGCGCGGAGCCACGGTGGGATCTTGCCCCCGCGGTCGCGGCGTATATCGCTGAGCACAGGCTCTACCAGAACAGTCGCGCCTCCTGAGGAGGCCGGCTGCAAATCCGCAGGCTGTTGCCGTACCATCGAACGAGTACGTTCCGACCCACGCATGACACTGACTGAAACGCGCAAAATGGTGCTGGCCGCGGTTGCGGCCTGCGACGAGAAGAAGGGCGAAGACACAAGAGTTCTGCAACTGGATTCAGCAGACTCGGCATTCACGGATTTTTTCCTGATCACCAGCACGGCGAATGACCGGCAGTCGCAGGCCATTGCCGACGAAATCGAGCTGCGCCTGAAGCGCGACTTCGGGACGTATCCCAACTCCGTCGAGGGGCGGCGCGCCGGCGAGTGGATCCTGATGGACTACGTCGACTTCGTCGTCCACATCTTTCTTCGCGACAAGCGCAGCTTTTACGACATCGAGCGCCTGCGGAAGTCGGCGCGCACGATTGAGCTGGCCGAGCTGACCGCAGCGCTGACGGAGAAGACGCTCGCGGCGCGGAAGAAAGCTCCGGTCAAGCGCGCAGCGAAGAAGGCGGTGACGAAGAAGGCTACGGCAAAGAAGGCTGCGAAGAAAAGCGCAGGCAAAAATATAAAACCGGCAGCGAAATCTGCCGGAAAGCGCGGAAAATAGGGTCGTGCCGAGGGCAGCGTTCACCTTCATCGACCTCTTTGCCGGTATCGGCGGGATGCGCATGGGGTTTGAGGCTGCCGGTGGCCGATGCGTTTTCACGAGCGAGTGGAATCCGTTCGCGCGCAAGACCTACGCGGCGAATTTCGGCCTGAGCGAGGCGATCGCCGGGGACATCCGTGAGCAGGATGAAAACGAAATCCCCGACCACGACGTTCTGGTCGCGGGATTTCCCTGTCAGCCTTTTTCAATCGCCGGCGTGAGCAAGAAGAATGCACTCGGGCGGCCGCACGGGTTTGCCTGTGCGACGCAGGGGACGCTGTTCTTCGACGTAGCTCGGATCATTGCTGCCAAACGGCCGCGTGCGTTCCTGCTGGAGAACGTGAAGAACCTGGTGAACCACGATCGTGGGCGCACGTTTCGGGTTATTCGCCAAACGCTGAAAGAAGAACTGGGCTATTGCATCTCGTGGCGGGTGATCGACGCGGTGCATTTTGTGCCGCAGCACCGCGAGCGCATCCTGATTGCCGGCTTTCGCGAAGAATGCAAGTTCGACCTGGATCAGGTGAAGCTGCCAGCGGCCGCTCCGAAACTGGGCTCCGTGCTCCATCCGGAAGATGGCAGCGAACGCCCGGAGGAGCCCTACACGCTGGCGCCGCGTGGCGGGGTCAACGCGAAATACACGCTGTCGGACAAGCTGTGGGCTTACCTGCAGGCATACGCCGCGAAGCATCGCGCGGCCGGCAATGGATTTGGGTTCGGCCTGGTGGATCGTGATTCGGTCGCACGCACGCTGTCGGCGCGGTACTACAAGGATGGTTCGGAGATTTTGGTGAGCCAGGACCAGGGCAAGAATCCGCGCCGCCTGACGCCGCGCGAGTGTGCGCGGCTGATGGGGTTTCCTGACAGCTTCAGGATTTCGGTTTCTGACACCCAGGCGTACAAGCAGTTCGGCAACAGCGTGGCGGTGCCAGTAATTGCAACCGTCGCGCAGGCGATGCGGCCGTGGATTCTCAACTCGCGGCAAAGCGAGGAAAGTCGCCCGGCGAACGCCAGAGGCGCATTTTCGCAGGAACCGGTTGCGGTTTCGCCATGACCGACGTTCACACTCGCGAGCAGCGCAGCCGGAACATGGCGGCGATCCGGTCGCGCAATACGAAGCCTGAGGTTCGGGTGCGGCGCGTCCTGCACGGGATGGGATTTCGTTTCCGGCTACATCGCAAGGACCTGCCTGGACGCCCGGATATCGTGCTGCCCAAATTTCGTACGGCGATCTTTGTGCATGGTTGTTTCTGGCATTGTCACCGCTGCAAATACGGGTCGGTGGTACCGGCGACGCGGGCGGAGTTCTGGGCGGCGAAACGCGGTGGCAATGTCGCGCGCGATCGCCGGCATGCTGCGGCGCTGCGCCGGCTGGGCTGGAGAGTCGTGGTGCTGTGGGAGTGTGAGGTCCGCTCCGATGAGGCGGCCGAGGCGAAGGTGCGGAGTCTGCGGATTGGCCGCTGAGATAGCATCGAATCGAATGCCGGAGCCAAACACCGAACTCGCAAACCTTCCGACTGAAGCCCGCAATCCTGCCTCCGAGCACCTCGACGAGGTCTCGACCCTCGAAATGGTCGGCATCCTGCACTCCGCCGATCAGGAAGCGGTTGCGGCTGTGGGCCGCGTGCTGCCGCAGATTGCCGCCGCTGTCGATGCCATCGCAACGCGCATGGAGAACGGCGGGAGGCTTTTCTACCTCGGCGCCGGAACCTCGGGCCGGCTGGGCGTGCTCGATGCCTCCGAATGTCCGCCCACTTACAACACGCCGCCGGAGATGGTGCAGGGCATTATCGCCGGCGGAGACGTGGCGCTGCGGCGCTCTATCGAACGCGCCGAAGACAATCCGGAACTGGGCGCACGCGATCTTGAGGAGCATGATTTTGGGTCGGGCGATGTGCTGGTGGGCATTGCCGCCAGCGGCCGGACGCCGTACGTCCTGGGCGGTATGGAGCACGCGCGGCGGCTAGGCGCGCTCACAGTGGGATTGACCTGCGTGGCGGGATCGCCGCTGGCCCTGGCAGGTGAGATTGCGATCGTGCCGGAGACGGGGCCTGAGGTGGTGACCGGCTCCACGCGGATGAAAGCAGGCACGGCGACCAAGCTGGTGCTGAACATGTTGTCGACGGGTGCGCTGGTGCGGCTTGGCTATGTGTACGGCAACCTGATGGTGAATGTGCAGCCGACGAATGTGAAGCTGGTGGATCGAGCGGCGCGGATCATTGCGGCGATCACCGGCCTGGGTCCGGAGGAAGCGGGGCAGTTGTTGGCGAAAGCAGAGGCGGTGAAGACGGCAGTGGTGATGCAGAAGCTGGGATTGAGCCGGATTGAGGCGGAATCGCGACTTGCGTCGGCACACGGCCGGCTAAAAGAGGCGCTGAGAACGAAATGAAAGCCACCCAGTTCGAATTCCGCTTCAGGCTCATCATCATCCTTCTGCTGTACACGGTGGGGTTCTGGGCACCGTGGACGTGGACGGCGGGCCATTATCGCCCACCGGCCAGCACCGCATGGCTGGCCATTCCCACGCTGCTGGACCGCTGGGGGTGGATGCGTCTCGACCACGCCTCACTGCTGGTCACGTGGCTGGCGGTGGTCTTGGGATTGGCGGGGGCCGCTCTGCGCTTGTGGGGGACAGCGTATCTGAGCGCCTCAGTGGTCCACTCCAGCGCGATGCATGGCGATCAGGTGATGGCGTCGGGGCCGTATCGGTATGTGCGGAACCCCCTCTACGTGGGATCGTGGCTGCTGGGGCTGAGCATCGCGATTCTGATGCCGCCTTCGGGGGCGGCCGTTTTTGCGGTCCTTCTGGCGGTTTTCTATTTCCGGCTCATTCTGGGAGAAGAGGCCTTCCTGGAGGGCCAGTCGAGAGAGGGTTATTTGCGCTACAAGAGCCATGTACCGCGGCTGCTGCCGCGGTTGGGAGCGCGAATTCCGGCGTCAAGCGCTCATCCGCAATGGGGAACGAGCCTGGTGGCAGAAATCTTCCCGGTGGTGTTCTCAATCTGCCTCGCGGCTCTGGCGTGGCGGTATCAGCCTTTTCTGCTGGTGCAGTGCCTGCTCGTGAGCTTCGGCCTGTCGCTGGTTACGCGGGCATTTTTGCCGAAGAAACCGGTGGCCGCTGCTTAAAGGCGGAACGTCAGTGGCTTTTCAGGACGTCTTGCCGGGCATACCGACGTCTTCCTCTTCCGGGTCGGACGTAGCGGTGTTGCCATGCGTGGCCCACAGGATGCAGGCAAGGAAGATAACCGTAAAGAGCAGGATGAGACCTACGGTGTTCGGGGTACCGGCCATGATTGACTCCCGTTAGGAAAGAGTCTCCACAACCGGGGTTTCGTTGTCTCGCCGGAGGCAGAAATTCTCTCTCGGTTACGGAAACCGCCCCGGTACCCGCCCGCGAAAAGCTCAGTGGTCCTTCGCCACCACCGAAAGATCCTCGTTATCCGCATTCGACGGATGACCGTGAGTCGCCCAGAGAATGCAGACGGCAAAGATCAGGGGCAACATCAGAACCACAAAGATCGTGCTGGGAGTTACATCCATACGCTTCCTCCCGGGCTTATTGTGCGCCGCCCGGGGATCGCGGAGGCCAATTTTTGATCTCACGAACGATCGGAGGTAACCGGGGTGCGGGCGCGTCCACGGGAAGCGAATTCTCGCCGGTCATAGCCAGCACCGGATTCATGCTGCACATCGGGGAAGACCGTTCCAGAGTTACGTCAGCACTTGCTTTCGAGCAGCGCCGCCACGCCTGCGCCGATGACCGCGAGTGCAGGATCCTCGGGCAGCACCTCGACCACGTAATTCTGCAGGGGGCTCATCTTCACCATCTCCCAGAGATGTTCCTTGAGCCGGGGGAGTTCCAGGCGCTGGATGTCGCGCCCGGTAAAGTAGAACCGTCCGGGACCCTCGAGGTGAATCTGCGAAGCGGTGGCCGCGGCGAGGGCTCGATGCCACAGCTCCACGAACTCCGTGCAGCGCTTGTCGCCCCTTTTCGCCGCGGGAAAGACTTCGTCCGGTTCCATGTCGAGAAAGCGAAGGCGCATGGCGCGGTGGCCCATGATGCCTTCGAGATGACCGCGGCCTCCGCAGCCGCAATAATTTTCTTTGGGATCGAGCGTCACGACCATGTGACCGCCTTCCCAGGGACCTTCGGTATACGGATAGCGTCCGAAGCCGATGCCGTTACCGATGGTCCAGACGCGCACCTGGCGATCCATCTGGCGGCGGGTGGCTGCTATGCCCGCTGCGACCGCGTCGGCATCATTGAAGACGCTCAGCCGCACATCGATGCCGCGCTTCCTGAGGCCCGCGCTGAGGTTGCTGCACACGGGTACGCC
>DASZYN010000186.1:0-2095 GCA_035545435.1 Acidobacteriaceae bacterium
AACTCCACCCGATCCACGGCCAGCGCATGACCGGCCGGAACCGCGCTCGCATCGGCACAGGCGAGAAGAGGCGATCCCGCCCGCCGCATCTCCTGCTTCAGCAGCCACGGCGCCGTGTTCTCGCTCTCGCTTTTCAGCGAATTGCTGCACACCAGCTCCCCAAAATCTTCCGTCTGATGCGCAGGCGTCGTCTGCACCGGGCGCATCTCGTACAGATCCACCTCCGCGCCCATCCGCGCCGCCATCAGCGCAGCCTCAGGACCCGCCAGTCCCCCGCCAATGACTCGAATCCTCATTCTTCTCCAAAAAACGTACGCAGCTTGAAACGCCAAACACAGGCCGTTGCTCCCATGATCGCGAGCAGCGTCGATTGCGACCGTTTGTAACAGGGCACGAGTTTACGCGTGCCGAAAACCACGGAAATGAATTGGGCTTTAGCCCCTGCCGTTCGAGAGGGCACGCCGCCCAACAAGCCAATGCAACGGACTTCAGCCCCCGAGGCACGTCTTTGCCTTATTTCACTCCCCTCATCGCTCCCGCCGCCAGCTCCCGCAGCGCATCATCCTTCACTCGCATCCGCGTCCAGTCATCCATCCAGTCCGCGCCCAGCGTCTTGTAAAACTCAATCGCCGGCGTATTCCAGTCCAGCACGTGCCAGAACAAAAGAACGCACCCACGCTCCACCGCAATCGCCGCCACCTTTTCCAGCAGCGCTCGCCCGATCCCACGCCCCCGAAAACGCGGCCGCACAAACAAGTCCTCCAGATGCATGGCACGCCCCCGCCACGTCGAGTACACCGGAAAGAACAGCGCAATGCCGGCCGGCTCTCCATCTTCTTCCGCGATCACGGTCTCGAAATACCTCTGTGCGCCAGCCTCCGGAAACCCATCCCGCAGCAGCTCCGCCTCCGTCACCTGGACCGCACCCGAAGCGCGCTCATACTCCGCCAGATCCCGAATGAACTCCAGAATCAGCGCGACATCGTCCCGCCCGGCCTCCCGAATCGTCGTCATGGGGTTGATTATAAGAAGCGTGTCCATACCACTTTTCCCGAGTCATGCCGTACCACTGGACGGCACACCGGATTGGGGTGGTTATGCGCATGCCCGTCCCGCACGCAACACAACATCACCACTGCATAATTCGGTCGTGCTGGACTTCCTTTTTCCGGCTTTTGGCGTCATGATTAGGGTCAATCCAGCCCCAGGCTGGACCGTTCCCCCACATGCCCCGGCAGGGATCGCGCCGAGGTCACCAACGGCATCAAGCCGCGCGAAGGACGGTTCAGGAGACCGGGGCCCCCGACGCACCCGCTTCGGGTGCGGTGGGGTGGAGGGAGGCGCTTATGCAGCGCTGTTTCGCTCTCGTGGTCCCGACCGTTCTGGCCGCTGCCTTGGCCCTGCCCGCAAACTCTTCCGCGTTTCGCGAGGCCGAACAAGCTCCCCAAACCACCTCCAGGCTGGCTGTCGCGCAGATTCCACCCACGGCCCCCCAGGTCACCGCCGTCAACCTGCCCCCGGAACTCCGCGGCGATCTGGCCATGGCTCGCCAGCAGTATCTGCGCGCCATCGATGCTTACACGCAGGTGCCCGCCAGAACCGCCACTATCTGGAACAAGCTCGGCATGGCCTACCATCACCTCTTTGCGATGGATGAGGCCCGCCGAGATTATGAGCGCGCGCTCCGCCTGCAACCGGATTACGCCGAAGCCCTCAACAACCTCGGCGCCATTTATTACGCAAAAAAGAACTACAAAAAGGCGATCCGGTATTACCGCAAAGCCATAGCGATCAGTCCGCAGTCTGCAACCATCTACAGCAACCTCGGCACCGCCTGGTTTGCCCGCGGAAAATCGGAAAAAGGCATTGAGGCCTACCGCACCGCCTTCTCCCTTGATCCGGAAGTCTTCGCGTCCGATTCAGCCCTGCTCGTCAACGAAGGCCTGCCAGCGCACGAACGCGCCCTGCAGGACTTCTGCCTCGCCAAACTCTTTGCCGCTTCGGGCAAAAAGGAGGAGGCGATCGAATTCCTCCGCAAGGCTCTCAACGAAGGCTTCGACGACCGCAAAAGGATCCTCGCCGACCAAACCCTGGC
>DASZYN010000187.1:0-17880 GCA_035545435.1 Acidobacteriaceae bacterium
TTGCCCTTCATGTTCGCACGTGTGGCTGTTCGATCCGCCCCCTCCCGAGCAGATGATGCAGTTTTACGATCCCACCTATCATCAGGCCGTCACGCGCTCCGGCGAGGGCGACGCAGTTCGCTGGGGGCGGCTGCTCAAAGCGATCGGACAATACAAAACCAGAGGCGCGGTTCTCGATATCGGCTGCAGTTCGGGTGGATTTCTAACTCATCTCAAAGATCGCGGCTGGGAGTTAGCCGGCATTGAGCTAAATCCCGAAGCAGCGGAGCGAGCCCGCCAGAACACCGGCGGCCAGATCATGACGGGCGATATCGACAGCGTAGAGTTTCCGCCGGGTAGCTTTGACGTCATCACCTGCTACGACGTGCTCGAACACCTCTACGAACCGCGGATGGTCTTTCAGAAAGTCGCGCGCTGGCTCAAGCCTGGCGGCATCTTCTACATCTTTGTTCCCAATGTTCTCTCGTGGGAAGCGCGCATGTTTCAATCCTTCTGGTACCCGCTGGACCTCCCGCGCCATCTTCATTTCTTTTCTCCCGCATCGCTGACCGCGTTGTCAGGCTCCGCGGGACTGCGCATCGTCCACGTCACAACCCCTCCCGGAAACTATCTCGAACACAATGCGTCGCGACTGGCGACCTGGCTCCTCCGGAGAACTACGAAATCCACCCTCGCGATTGATTTCAGCGGTCCCGTGGATCCTGTTTCACGTTTGATTCGCAAGGGCATGCGTCTAACCGTCGAAAGCGGCTTCGGCAAATTGGCATCGCTCTGCCATGCGGCCCCAAGCCTGCAGGCGGTCTTCCAGAAGCCGGATTGATTTCTACAGCAGTGCCGGACGCCGCTCCCGGACGCATGCCCCGAGTATCGGCATCCGGACGATCCGCTATTTCACGCGCGCTGGGTCGGTGTGGCTGCTCATACCGCCACCGTCGCCGCCCGTCCCGGCAGAACCACCGAGCTGTGCCGCCGCAGTAGGTGCTGTGATGGCCGCGATCACCGGCAGGAGCGCTGCCGCCGCGAGCCCCGCTCGGCCGATCATCGCTCGACGCGAGATATCGTCGGGCAACAGGGCAGCAGAGGGCTCTTCCAGAAGTTCTTTTTCGCGCAGTTCAGTAAGGGCCAGCAGAACGAGATCTTCGTTCACGTAACTGCCCAACTCGCTGCCTGCCGCTTCCGCGATCTGCTGCACCGTGCGTCTTCCGTCGCACAGCCGCCAGATGCAGGCCGAACTCTGGTTCAGGCACCAGGCGCGATGCGTCCTCTCGTCATACAGGAGCGTTTCCGTTTCAATTTCCTTCACGATGATCCGATCGCTGGAAATGCTGCGAGGCTGCAAAGTCGATGTCATCCTGTTGTCCTTCCTGTGAAGCTGACTGCTTCTGGGGATCGATAATTTCCAATTCCACCTTGCTGCGGACGCGACCGCGAACGCGCTGCTCGACTGGCGTGGAACAGAAGCCGAATGGGCCGCAGCAACCACACTTGCCACGGCCGGCGCATGTGGAAGCGCGCGGCGAAAACAAAATCGTCTTCCATCAGCCGTGTAAGCAGAATCCGCACATCGCGAACCCGGCGGAGAAGCCGTCGCAGCGGACGTGTCTCCATCCTCAAGTAGAACTCGTGTTGCGCGCGCCAATCGGTCACCGGGCACGACTCTGTCGTACGCTCGTGCCAAACTTGATCGGCAAGCTGCTCCAGCCGCTCATGATCGCGCCCGGAAAGGTCGGCAGACCGCCGTGCTCTGCAACGAGGATCGAGTCGCGCGGCCATCATCGAGGCAAACGTCACAAGCCGGGCCATTTCGGGGTTCGGCACCAAATAGCTTCCGGCCCATGGCAGCGGGAGCTTTTGAAAAGCAAAGGTCAGATCGAGGATGTGACCGAGCCGTTCGAAGCGGTGGCGCGTGCTGTGCAGGCAAAGAAAAACGAGTTCGTCGGCGGGCGCGAGGAGCCGCACCGGTACACCCTGAAACGGTGTGATGCAGGTCCGATCCCATGCGCGCGTCACATCGAAATCCCACGCCAGAGGATGTTCGACGTCGTGATGCAGATCCACCGAGACCGCATCCCGATACCACGGCCGTTCGTGATCGTCGCGGCAGCGCCTCGGCCGAAAACCAAGTTCGAACAGTAGCTCTTCTGATCGCGCCACATCCTCAGGCCGGACCAGAAGGTCGAGGTCGGAGTACGATCGCAGGGCTGCGTCGCCCAACAGCCGCTCCGCCATCCATGGGCCCTTCAGGGAGACGACCGCGATCTCGCGATCATGAAACTCCGCAAGGATGCTCCTGAGGGTTGAACTCCAGAAAAACGCAGCCATTTGTGCGTCGCGCCGGATCTTTCGCAATTGCTCGTCAATGCCGTAGGCGATCGCGCCTGAAATCAACCGCAGCTGCGCCGCAGTCCAGGGCAAAATCTTTTCCCGTTCTGCAAGACGCAGAACAGTCTCCCACTCCGTTTCCGAGCCATCCTCGGCCCGCGCCTCTCCGCGCAGCAGAGCCAGCAGCAGTTGCATTCCCGGTCTCATGCCGGCGCTCCTCCCGTGGCCAGGGCTGCGAGCAATGCGCGCGCCGCCGGAGGTGCTTCGCCGCGCGGCGACTTCCAGACAGCCGCATTTTCAACCGTTGCGGAAACCGTCCCCAGCACCCGCGCCGGAGTTCGCTGCACAGGCGCAGTGTGCAGAAGCATTTCCAGCACCGCTCGCCCGTGAGACATCGGCTCCGGAGCCCAGCAGGCGTTTTCTGCGTAGTTTGTAAAGACAATCATCGCGACCGTCAGGGCCTTTGTCCCGGCGCAGCCCCTGAGTTGCGTTACCGGAACCATCGTCTGATTCGAATTGCCCGGCCGCCGCATGCCCAGCTCGCGCGCAAATGGATGCACCCGGCCTTCGGGATCCAACAGTGCGAATTCATCCGAGTAGTACGTAGCTCCGGCTCGAACCAGTTCAGCCACCAGCGTGGATTTGCCGGCATGGCTCACCCCAGGCAGAAGCAGCGCGCGATCCTGCCATGCAACCACGCCCGCATGAACGAAGACCAGGTCCGGCGCATGCTCGGCGACATAAACCATGATGTGTCCACTTAGCTGTGAGAGAGCCGGAACCACGGCCTGGTCGTCGGAGACCACTTTTCCGTCGGCCAGCACCCGATACCTCGCGTCCGACTGAACCGCGCGCAGGGCAAAGTTGCGTGCACCCAACGCGGCCATCGGCTGCGTAGCCGATCCCCAGGGCGCCTGCCGCCGCATTCGCTCGAGTATTTCCGGGCTCTCGGCTGAAAGCCGAAAGGGAACACCATACGAGATCATGTTCAGCACATGATCGGCGCATCCTTGCGAAGGCTGACTCCGATCGTGAGTCGCAACATCGGCCGCCGGCATGTTCTCTTCCCTCGCGTAGGCTGACATAACTCTATGGCTGTGCCGGAAGCCCAAGCAGCGGTGTCCTTACCGGTGCCGCGGCTCCCACAAATTCCGTCAATGTGTTAGCGAACGCATTGCTGATCCAAAGATTGCCGCTCGCGTCGACTCCTGCCCCGAACGGTCCGCTCAGGTCGGCATCGAGTCCCAGGCCTGCTGCCGAAGAAACAGGCTGCAGTGTGTCGCCTGTAAACTCGCTGATCGTGCCGCCATGATAGTTCGCCGTCCACACGTGGCCGCTGCCATCGACGGCAATTCCATCTGGCGTTACGATACCGCCCGTTCCATCAGCCTCTCCCAGCAGCGCGCCCGATGGCGAAAGCTTGATCACCGCCGATGCACTGAAGTCGGCAATCCAGATGTTGCCCCCCTGATCCAGCGCGATTCCCGCCGGCACCTCGCAGCAGGAGTAGTTGGTCACCACGCCCGCCGGCGTCACCATGGCCACGCCACCCTGATAGGCGAACCAGCCATTCTGATTGGCGTCGACTGCGACCGCAGCCGTGAAGATCAAAGACGATGCAGCGTAGCCCTGAGCGCCGGACAGCGGAGTGCCATCTTTCGCCAGCAGCGTCGCCGCAGCATTCGCATAGTCCGCAACCCACACATTGCCGCCCGGAGTAGCCGCCAGCGCGTAAGGAAGATAAATGCCGCCGCCGGTGTAACCCGCGCCGGAAAGATTAACGCCGATGCTGCTTAAATGCGTGACGCTCCCTGTAGTGTTGCCGAGTGCATTTGCAATCCAGACCGAGTCCTGTCCATCTACGGTGATCCCGAACGATCCCTGGAGTCCGCTTGCGGCAAATCCATCCGGTGCCGCCGGCACGCCCGTCGGTGAAAACTCCGAAGCCGCTCCACCAAAATAATTCGCAACCCACACATTTCCTTTGGAGTCGATGGCGAGGGAACCGGGCTGGTCCAGTCCACCGCATCCGGAACTGCACTTGCCAAAGGTAGCCGACAGCAGCCAGTCATGCGGCGCCGCCGTCAGCACAGGCTGATAGGGCCCTTGCGAGAGCAGCGCAAACACCACGCCGACGTTCAGCCCAGGATTGCGAACGATGCTCAGCGCTGCATCGAGCGTGTTGGAAGGAGTACCGCCGTTCACCGTGGCAGCGCTGAACAGAGACTGGCAGGCGGTGCCGGTTCCCTGATCGCAGCGCCACAGAATATCCGCCAGCGTGTTCAGCTTCGCCGCCTCGATGCTCGAGTTGGCCGGCAGCGCCGCGCCGGGAGTCGTCCCCTTACTGTTGTCCGCAAGGTTCGCAACGGTGAGAAAAGCATTCCGCAGCCCGGTTGCATTGGTCGCGCTGGCGCCGACGGCCGCATTCGGCCCGAGGAACGGATTCAGCGCCCACACCGCAGCCGCCGTCGTCACCTCGTTCATCACCACCGTCGTCGACGTGCTCAGACTGCCGCAGTCGCCGAGCGCTGCCATCATTACCAGTGCGGAATTCTCCGAGCCGGACGACGATGTCTTGCCGCCGCGCCCCACAAGATAGACCTGCGCGCTGCTGCTCGGGCACGTGAACGACGGAATGGAGAAATTGCCCGAAGCATCGGTCATGACGGCCTGCGAACTCACCAGATTGGTCGCTCCCGCGCCCGTGCCGGACGCGCCGGCAGAGTAGAACGAGATCGCGGAGCCCTCAACGGGACTGGTTCCGCTACGCATCTGCCCCGCAAAGGCCGGCGTCGCCGGTGGAGGATTCGAGCCCGAACCCGAACCTGAATTCGAGGTTCCGCTGCTGCCTCCGCAGCCAATCACCAGCGCGACCAGCGAGAAAGCGCCCACCAGCAGCAAGCTCTGCTGGAGCGCTGTGCCGGATTGGCGCGGAACCGGTCGCATCGAGGTCTCTCGTCATCGGTTTTAGTGGCAGTCGGCGCAATTGGCGTTGGCGTTGCCGTTGATCGCGATGCCAACCGGCGATGAAATGCCCGCTCCCGAGAATGGGGATCCGCTCATGGCCGCGCCCGTGCTGTTGAACGCGCTCACCGTACTGTCGTTGTTGTTCACGACCCAGATGTATCCGGCGGGATCGACCGCGATTCCGGCAGGCCCATTGAAACCCGTAAACGGCGTAGCGGGATTGATGGTCCCGCTGGAACTCAGTTCATAGACACTGTCGTCCGAAGCGGTCACCCACGCATTCCCGCTGAGATCAATCGCGATCCCCTGAGGAGTTCCGCCGAGCGCCGTGCCCGTCGTTCCCAGCTTCGAATTTCCCAGGTTATCGAACAGCGACACAGCACTACTACCGCTGTTAGCCACCCAGACCTGCCCGGCTCCATCCGCCGCAATCGCGGTTGGCGCATTCAACCCGCCCCCCGTGTACTGGATCGCAATCGTGAAAGCCGTGGGACTGGCAACGATGGGTTGAAACGTCGATGTGTTGGAGACTCCCTGGTCCAGTGTCGCCACATTCCGGCCCGGATTCTGCGCAATGTTCATCGCTGCCGTAATGGTGTCTCCCGGATTGCCCGAGCTCGAAGGCGCATTTGTAAAAAGACTGCTGCAGCTGGCACTCGGACTATTCCCAGAGCCGTCGATCGAATTGATGCAGAATTCCAGCGCGTCCGCGATCGTGTTCACCTGAGCCTGCCCGAGCGTCGCGCCTGCCGGCAAGGTGCCCGGCAGCGTTCCTGTGTCGATGTTCACCACCTGATTCGCCGCCTGAAATGCCATTCGCAATCCCGCCGTATTCGTCGACGATGTGCCAACGTGCTGCCAGGCCTGCGTATTCCCGCTCATGAATGGAGCCAGCGCCCACACCGCCGCCACCGTGGTCAGCTCGTTGATGTGGACATGCGTAATCGGGCTCGCATTGCTGCCGTTCAGCCTGCCGCAGTCTCCCAGCGCCAGCATCAACGCCAAATGCGAATTAGTGCCGTTTCCGGCGACAACCGGGTCCCCGCCCGTTCCCACCAGGTAAATCTGATCCTGGTTGTTCGGGTCGCTGGCGCAACTGGGGTTCGAGGCAAAGTTGAATTTCCCATTCGAATCCGTCGCCGTCGACAGCAGCGCCGTCGCGGCTGAACCGTACCCCCCGGTGCCGGCGTCGAACATTTGGATCGTCATCGAACTCACCGGCTGCTGGCCGCCAAAAACCTCGCCCAGCGCCTTGACGGCTGGCTGCGGAGTTTTGGTCTGGAACGAGGAACTGCTTCCCCCGCAGCCGGCCAACCCGATTGCCATCGCTGCAACAATGATGCCTGCGCTGCCTCTCCGTGATGGGTTCATGGCTTCGCTCCCGTCGTGTTGTTCTGCGCTGCGGTGGCCAGCGGTGCCGCCGGTGCCGCTGCTCCCAGAATCCTCGTCACGCTGTTGTTCCCGTTGTTGGCGATCCACACGCTGCCCGTCAGATCGACAGCGACACCACTCGGCGCCGATAGCGATGGATCGGTGAATCCCCCCGAAGGCGACAACGCCGCACCCGCATTCGTAAACAGGCTCACGCTGTCGTTGAAATTCGTCACCCAAATCTGGCTCGCGCCGTCGATGGCAATCCCGATCGGCGTATTCAGGCCGCCGCCGCTGGAAATCGCGTTCTGCACCACTCCGACCTGGCTGGTTTCCACCAGCGGCATCGCTCCCGATCCCACGCTCCACACATTTCCGCCGCTGTCGATCGCGGCCGCCCCATTCTCGCCCGCGTAGGCGCTGGACGAAACCGCGGTGCCGTCTCCGGTCAGTTCACTCAGGCTGCCTCCGCCATTCACGATCCACACCGTCTCACCCGCCACCTTCACAGTGACGCTCGCCGTCGTCGACGTGTATTGCGGATCGGTTGGATGGAATGTTGCCGTCAACGTATAGGTCCCGGGTGCCAAGCCCGAGGTCCCGCCTGTGACATCGCCGCCCGGCGACGTGCTGTAAGTGAAGCCGCCAATATCCGGAGGCGTCGTCGTCGCGTTCAGCACCTTCGTCCCGGCATCGCCGCGGACGATCTCTGCCGCGGGTGTCCAGTTGATGGTAGGCGTGATCAGCCCGCTACCCGAGGCCGTCACCGCAAACGTGTCGTAGGCAAAGACCGCGCATCCGCTCGAGCCAACCGGGAAATTCTCGACGGAAACATCGAACGTCCCCGCAGACGAAACCAGCGAGCTGTCAACCTGTACCTGTAGCTCCGTTGAGTTCACAAACGTAACGGCAGGAAACGTCGATCCATTGATGATGACCACAGAATTCGAAGCGAACCCCGTTCCATTGATGGTCAGCGTAAATGTCGAAGAACCCGCTGCCACCGAGGGCGGACTGAGACTCGTGATCGCCAGTGGCACATTCGTGACGTTGAAGTTCGCCCAGACCAGCGATTCGTCCTTTGCCGTCAGGCTCGCAGGATTGCTCGTTCCCGTCAGATCGTAGGTCCAGCCGGCGAACGTCCAGCCGGGATCGGGCGTCGCCGTGTAGGTCAACTGCGTTCCCCACGGCTAGAACCCGCCATTGCTGGAAGCTGGAGTTATCGCCGCCGTACCGCCACACGGCGGAAGCGAGCTGAAGTTGGTCGCTGGCTGGTAAAGCGGAGTCACCGTCGCCGTGTAGGTCGCGCCGTCTGGCGATAATCCCGCCGTGGTGTGCGAATACGCCCCTCCATCGCTCCAGCTCGAGAATGCAAACTCCGTGTTCGCGCTGTACGGCTGTTCCGGCGGATTGGTCGAATCGCCATTGAAGCTGAGCGACAACGTATGCGTCGTGCCCTCGTCCCATGCACTTCCGTCCAGAGCCGGATCCGGTGAGAAGTTCTTCGGCGTGGTCCAGAAGTTGCCATCGACATAGGCGTACAAATTGGAGCTGAACTGGTTCTGGATCGGACTCGATGGCTCCACATCGACCGTGTAAATCGGGAAGGTCGTAAACTCCGCGTTCACCGCAACAGGATTGCCGGTATCCGGCACAAAGAATGTCTTCGGGTTCTCCGAGAGTCCGCCCGGCAACCAGAAATACGGCGCCTGGGCGTTGAACTCATAGAAAACCCAGCCGCCGAAGGGCAAAGCCGACGCGGTCAGCGTGACCTGCTCGCGAGCCACAAAGAAAACATCGGACGCGTCGCCGGTGTACGTCTGCGGCTCCGGCGATGCGTCCACAATGCCGGACCCCGTGGTTATCGAGGTGTACGGTACCAGCTGAACAAAATTCGCCGAGTACGTCGCGATGGCCGGTGATCCAGTCGGGAAGGCCGGACTCCCGTTGCCCCCCTGCACCGTGATGCTGTGTGTCTGCTGGGTCGAGTCGCTCCAACGTCCGTACGTGTAATAGAACGTCGCTGACTGCCCGCTGTTCTCGATGTTCCCCGTCAGCGTCTGCACCCCGTCGGCGACGCTGAGGTTGTGCGTGGAACCCACTGTCCAGCTCTCGGTGCAGGGCGTTGTGCAGGGAACTGAATCGACCAGCACCTGCAGCCCCACCGGGTTCGACGTCACCGTCACCTGAGTCGGCGCCGCGCCGTAAAGCCGGCGAATCGCTTCTTTGTCTCCCGCTGAATAATCCTCGTTTCCGGCTCCCGGCACACCTTCGGTTCCCTGCAGGGGAATCCCGGCCGGAATCGTCTCAATGACCGGCCCGCCGTTCCGCGAATCCACATACGACGGATACTGCATCACCGACGCGTAGTCGTAGGGCGAGAGCAGCTGCTGATTCTGCGTATTGATCGCAAAATTGCCCGTCCAGCTTCCCTTGATCACGTTGTTGTAGTTCAAGGTGACATAGCTGTCGCGATCAGTCCGCGTGTGCTCGTGATAGAGGCCGATGATGTGCCCCATCTCGTGCAGCAGCGTCGCCACCGAGCAGTCGGTGTTGCAGTTCAGATTCAATGCTCCGGCAAAGGCCGGATAACCAATCGTGTCGACGTCGCCTCGTCCCCCCGTGCCGCTCAGCGTAATCACGACGTACGTGGTTTGGCTCGTCCTCTCCGTCCACTGCACGACGCCTGGAAAATCCGCATTGAACGTGCTGATGGCCTGCGCCAGGTTTGGGCACGTGTTGCCCGCAATGCAGCCGCCATCGTCGTAATAGATCACCCCACTCGGCCACGTCGATCCCGGATCGGCCACGCCAACTGACTGAGGCTGAGGACGCAGGTGCGCCAGCTCGGGTCCAGGCCGCGACTGGGCTCGACTCGCAGCGGTGAATGCCAACAGAAGAAGCGTCGGAACGGCAAACTGCACCGGCCGGGGAAGCGATGCCTTCAGGCTGAACATGGCTTCAACACCCGCGAAAGGAGACTGGAGAGCAGCTACGGCAGAGTCCTATGATCGTGCCATGCCGCATAGGCCCTGTCAACGAAAGTCCAATCGCGCCTGAACCGGGCTGCGGTAATCGTTTCGATTCCGTTACTGACGGGATTCCCTCTCGTTCGTTCCGCGGGTTGATGCCGCCCACGGTTGCGTTTCGGCTTTGTTCGACCTTTGAAACCAACTTCAAGGACAAAACGCTGGCACACGGTTACCTCGGTGCCCCCGTACGCGCCTTCCTCCTGCCGGCATCACCGAAAACCTGCCATTCCCGCTGCTAAACTCCGCAGCAGAATCCGGCCCTATGCTCTTTACCGCCCGCAGCGCCGCCGTCTACGGCATCGACGCCAGCATCATCGACGTCGAAGTCGACTTCTCGAAATTCCAGTCCGAGAAGGAGATCTTCAATACCGTCGGCCTGCCCGACGCCGCCGTCCGCGAATCGCGCGACCGCGTGCGCGCCGCCATCCGCAACTCCGGCTTCGACCTCCCACCGACACATATCACCATCAATCTCGCGCCCGCCGACATCAAGAAAGAAGGCTCCGGGTTCGACCTCCCCATGGCCGTCGGCATCCTCGGCGCCTACGGCGCGCTGCACCAGCAAAACGGCCTGCCTGACTTCCTGCTCATCGGTGAGCTCGGCCTCGACGGCGCCCTCCGTCCCGTTCCCGGCATGCTGCCGGTTGCCGTTGCAGCCCGCGAGCGCGGCATCCGCAACCTGGTCATCCCCAAAGCCAACGCCCGCGAAGCCGCTGTCGTCGATGGTGTCAACGTCTACCCGGTCGATTCCCTCCTCCAGGTACGCGACCTCCTCAACCAGGCCAGCAACGGCGGCATTCAAACCCCCGCCTTCCATGTGGACGCGGCTGGGGTACTGGGCGAGCTCCAGCATTTCTCTCTCGATTTTGCAGATGTTCGCGGACAGCAGGCGGCCAAGCGCGCTCTGGAGGTCGCAGCCGCCGGCGGCCACAACATATTAATGATAGGCCCCCCTGGTTCGGGCAAAACCATGCTCGCCCGCCGTCTGCCCTCCATCCTGGCTCCGCTCACCTTCGATGAAGCCCTTCAGACCACCAAAATCCACTCCGTAGCCGGTGTGCTCGATGCCGAAGCCGGACTCGTAACTCAGCGGCCGTTCCGCGCTCCGCACCACACCATCTCTGATGCTGGCCTCATCGGCGGCGGCGTGATCCCGCGCCCCGGCGAAGTCTCCCTCGCCCACAACGGCGTGCTTTTCCTGGATGAATTGCCGGAGTTCCCCCGCAACGTCCTCGAAGTGATGCGCCAGCCACTCGAAGATCGCCACGTCACCATCGCGCGCGCCAGCATGTCTCTCACCTTCCCGGCGTCGTTTATGCTTGCGGCCGCGATGAACCCCTGCCCGTGCGGCTATTTCAATGACAAGAGCCGCGATTGCCACTGCACGCCGCCGATGATCCAGCGTTACGTGGCCAAAATCTCCGGGCCTCTGATGGATCGCATCGACATCCACATTGAAGTGCCCGCTGTACAGTACAGGGAACTTCGTGGCGCCGCGGCTATCGAAAACTCCGCCACCATTCGCACCCGCGTCCTGGGCGCGCGTGAGCGCCAACGGCAGCGTTTTGCCGCAGCAAAAGAAAAGATCTTCTCCAATGCACAAATGGGCACGCGCCAGATTCGCGCCCATTGCGAACTCAATCCCGAGGCGGAAAAACTCCTCGAGCGCGCCATGCTCCAGCAGGGTCTCACCGCGCGCGCCCACGACCGCATCCTTAAAGTTGCCCGCACCATTGCCGATCTCGAAGGAACCGCCTCGCTCGCGGTGTCTCACATCGCCGAGGCGATTCAGTACCGGACGCTCGACCGAAGTTATTGGGCCGGATAACCCACTCTTTCAGCCTTCCGCAACCCGCCCCAAACATTCATTCATCCTCCCTCCCTTCCTGCCGATATTTCCGTCAGCAGGACAGAATGCACCGTGAATTTGGCTCCCATTGTCGCCGCCCCAGCCGATGAAGAACGTCAGGCCTCCGTTCCTCTGAATATCGACGCCCTGCAGCCCCTCACCGTTCAGCCCGAGCGCTGGATGCTGGGTTCCATGGTGGGCCGAGCCCCGGTCATGCAGCACCTTTTTCAGCGTATGCGGGCCACCGCTCCGCATTTTCGTCTGGTCAATGTCGAAGGCGAACAGGGAACCGGCAAACTCCAGGTCGCGCAAACCCTGCACCGGATTGGCGCCGCTGCCTCCGGTCCCTTTGTCCCGGCGATCGCTCTCGAATTCATCGAGGCCCCGGACTCCATTTGGCAGGAAGCCCAGGGAGGTCTCCTCTACCTGGCGCGTGTGGACGAATTAACCACCGACCAACAGCGGCGCCTCCGCGATTTTCTCGAACGCGCGGCGCATGAGCGTATGCGCGCCGCCAAAAACCTCGCTCCTCTGCAGATCGTCGCCGGATCGACCCAGTCGCTCCGTCGCCTGGCAGGCTCCGGCGCTTTCCGCTCCGACCTGGCCAGCCATCTGACCGCCGTCCGCTTCGGCATTCCGCCTCTGCGCGATCGCAAAGACGATATCCCCCTCCTCGCCGCACTCTTTCTCCGCGACTGGAGCCGCGAGCACAATAACCCTCTGCGTGGTTTTGCCGCCGGCGTGCTGCCCCGCCTCACTTCCTATGCTTGGCCCGGCAACGTCCGCGAACTGGAATCCGTCGTTGCCGCCGCTGCTCTCGAGTGCTCCGGCCAATGGGTTCGCCCCATCGACATTCCCCCTCTGCACTCACCGGCTCCGTCAATGCCGGCACCCATGCCGCTCGATCCCCTCGCCGACGACCCTAACCTCGACCGCGCGATTCTGCGTCACATTACCCGCATCCTCGCTCGGGCGAACGGCAATAAGGTCCGCGCCGCCAGGATGCTCGGCATCAGCCGCTCCACCCTCTATCGCCTGCTCGACCCCCATCTTCCGGCCGACTCCACTACCGAGTAAGGCCTCAAAATCACGCCCGAATTGCACCCGATTTCTCCCCTTCGTTACTCCTTTCGGGTTACTGATGCCCCTTTCAGAGACAACTCCGGGCCTTCCCCCAACATCGAAATTTGAGCTTTAAACGATTCGGCGCCTCGCCGATGCCTTGTTTCAATTCGGAGAGCAGAAAGGTGACTCCCAAATCCGCAACTCCCGGGCTCAGAAGGACGGCAACCGTCCCTGACTCCTCTCCGTCCAGCGACGGCCAGCTCAAACCGGACCGCCTCAAAACCGGAATCGACGGCCTCGACGATATTCTGCACGGCGGCTTTCCCGCCGGTCATCTCTACCTGATCGAAGGCGATCCGGGCACCGGCAAAACGACTCTCGCTCTCCAGTTCCTCCTCGAAGGCATCCGGCGCGGCGAGCGCGTCCTCTACATCACCCTGTCGGAATCCGCTACCGAATTGCGGCAGGTCGGTCGCTCTCACGGCTGGAGTCTGGAAACCCTCGAAATCGCCGAGATGATTCCGCCTGACGATGATCTGCGGCCCGAAGCCCAGTACACGGTCTTCCATCCCTCTGAGGTGGAACTGGCCGACACGATCGCTTCCATTCTGAAAAAGATCGACGAAATCCAGCCTCAGCGCCTGGTCTTCGATTCGCTGGCCGAATTGCGCATGCTCGCCCGCGATCCTCTGAAATACCGGAGGCAGATCCTCGCGCTCAAGCGCCATCTTTCAGGCGGCAACATCACCGTCCTCATGCTCGACGACCGCACGTCCAACTCCAATGACGACCTCCAGCTCCAGAGCATCGCTCACGGCGTAATCGTGATGCAGGGCCTCGGCCGCGACTATGGTATCCGCCGCCGCCGGCTCGAGATTCACAAGCTTCGTGGCTCGGCCTTTCGCGAGGGTTACCACGACTATGTCATCCGCACCGGCGGTCTGGACATCTTCCCCCGCCTCATCGCCGCCGAGCACAAACCTGATTTCCGGCGCAGTCCTGTGGCCAGCGGATTGCCGCATCTCGACGACTTGCTGCGTGGCGGCATCGATACCGGCACCAGCACATTGCTTACCGGTCCGGCAGGATGCGGCAAGTCTACCGTCGCGTTTCATTACGCCTATGCGGCGGCCATGCGCGGCGAAAAAGCAATGATCTTTACCTTCGACGAGTCCCGGGCCACGCTCACCGACCGGGCCCGCGGCCTTGGCATGGATCCGGAACCCGTTCTCCAGTCTGGCCGCCTCCAGGTGCAGCAGGTCGATCCGGCTGAACTTTCCCCAGGCGAATTCGTCTCTCGGATCCGCCGCCTGGTCGACGACGGACACCTCAGCGTGCTCGTCATCGACAGCATGAACGGGCTGCTGAACGCCATGCCGGATGAGCAGTATCTCGCGATGCAGTTCCACGAGCTGTTCTCCTATCTCGGCCAGCAGGGCATCGCCACCATCATCACCCTGGCTCAGGCCGGTGTCATCGGAACTGCCATGAGCGCACCTGTGGATGTCAGTTACCTGGCCGACACGATCCTGCTCTTCCGCTATTTCGAGCGGGCTGGAGAAATCCGCCAGGCCATCTCTGTGGTCAAGAAGCGCAGCGGTTCGCACGAACGAACCATTCGTGAGCTTTTCATGGAGCCGGGCCGGGTTTCGGTGGGCAATCCCCTGTCTGAATTTGAGGGTGTGCTCACCGGCGTTCCGCGTCTCATCGCCAAACGCGATCCCGCGCAGGAGGGCAGATCTGTCTCCTGATATCCAACTAGAAAAGCAGGAGAACCGCACCATCATCCTCGCTCCTACGGGCAAGGACACCTCTCTGATCGCGGGACTCCTCGAGCGTTGCTCCATCCCCTGTCTTGCCGCGAAAACCGTTGAGGAACTGTGCGTCGAGATCGAGCGCGGAGCAGGCGCTGCCATCATTGCAGAGGAAGCGCTCATGCACGGCGCCATTCATAAGGTGCGCGAAGTCATCGAGCACCAGCCCACCTGGTCGGATTTCCCCCTCATCCTGCTCACCGTCGGCGGGCGAGTCACCGCGGAAAGCGAGCGCCTTCGTGAGTTCCGCATGCCGCTGGGCAATCTGTTCCTGCTCGAGCGCCCCATTCGCCCTGAGACGCTGCTCAGCACGCTCGAAATAGCGCTGCGCGGCCGCCAGCGGCAGTACCAGATTCGCGATCAGATGCATCAGTACGCGCGCGCCCAGGACGCCTTGCGCCGCTCTGAGAAGCTCGCCGTCACTGGACGCCTCGCCGCCAGCATCGCTCATGAGATCAACAATCCGCTGGAGGCTGTGACCAACCTGCTGTACCTGATGCGCGCCTCGGAGAACCCCGCCCAGGCGCATACCTGGCTGGCCCAGGCCGATCAGGAGCTGGCCCGCGTCGCCGAAATCACCCGCCAGACCCTGCGCTTCTATCGCGAGCCGAGTCATCCCGTCGACACCGTGGTTGCCAGTGTCCTTCGCTCAGTCCTCGTTCTCTACAACTCTCGCATCGGTGCGGCAAACGTCGAAATTCTGCTCGAAGTCGAAGCTGCCGAAGCTACGGTGCTCGCCAGCCCCGGCGAACTGCGTCAGGTCATCGCCAACATCGTCGGCAACGCGATTGACGCCATGCGGCACGGTGGGCGTCTGCGCCTCCGGCTTTCCGAAGAAAATGACGCATCCGAATCGCCACGCGTCCGTCTTACCATCGCCGACACCGGCTCCGGCATTCCCACTGCCCTGCTGCCCACCATCTTCGAGCCCTTTGTCACGACCAAGGGAGAGACCGGAACCGGCCTGGGCCTGTGGGTGACCGGCGAAATCATCCGCCGCAATGGCTGGGATATCCGCGTGCGCAGCCGTTGCTCTCCGCATCGCTCAGGAACTGTCTTTTCTATCACTATGCCGCTCCGGTCCGCGGTAGCGCAGACCGAATCCGCCCTGGCCGTCGCGTAGCATCCTGCGAAAACAACAAATTGTTTTGCAAAGGCCCGGCTTGGGTCGGGTTGCGCCTGCTCACACGAACCCGGATCCAGCAGCTCAGGATGTCTTCGCACTTCAGACGCGGCAAGGCGCCTCCTATCTTGCTAATCTGCTGGCATGAAAAAGTACTCCTTCACCGCCACGATCGAGGCGGCCTCGGTGGGTGGCGGCGGCGCTTACATCCTGTTCCCGTACGACGTCGAGAAAGAATTTGGCACCAGGGGCCGCGTTCCCGTCCAGGCCACCTTCGACGGCGTTCCCTACACCGGCTCCCTTGTGAAGTACGGCCAGCCCCAGCACATGCTCGGCATCCTTAAGTCGGTGCGCGACCAGCTCGGCAAGCAGCCCGGCGATAAAGTCAAAGTCGTACTCTGGAAAGACGAAGCCCCTCGCACCATCGAAACCCCCGCCGATTTCGCCGCGCTCCTCACAAAAGAAAAGCTCCTCGCTGCCTTCGAAAAGCTCAGCTACACCCACCGCAAGGAGTACGTCCGCTGGATCACCGAGGCAAAGAAAGAAGAAACCCGCACCGCCCGTCTCACAAAATCCATCGCCATGCTCCGCAAAGGCGTAAAGACCCCGGACTAACCGTTTTTCGCTGGCAGCTTTTGCTAACAGCAGGCTGCTAACGGCTTTTTGCAAATAGCCCGTTGCCAACAGCTTTTCGCTGTCCGTCTCTCGCTGCCGGCTACCGGCGCTTCTTATACCCTGTACGGAGTGATGAAACTCCGTATCGTCGCCTCCCTTTTGCTGGCTTATTCCGCTGCAGCCGTCGTCCCGCAACTCCCAGCACAAAATCCGCCCGCAGCCCAGACTGCCGGCGACGCAGCCGCCCGCGGCAAAGCCCTCAACGACCTCTTCGCCCAGATCTGGGAAGACCGCCTGAGCCACTCGCCCGAGTTCGCCTCCACCATCGGCGACGACCGCTTCAACGACCAGCTCACCGACTACTCCATCGAGGCGTATAACCAGCGTCTCGCGCGCGGCCGCGACTACATCCTCCGCCTGAGTGCGATCGATACCAACGGCCTTCCTGACCAGGAAGTCCTTTCGCGAGACCTGATGATCCGGGACCTCACCGATGATCAGGAAGAGTCCGCCTTCAAGCCGTGGGAGATGCCTGTCAATCAGTTCAACGGCCTCCATCTCTCCCTGGCCCAGCTTGTTCCTCGCCTCCGTTTTAACAGCGCGAGAGACTACGACGACTACATCGCGCGCCTCGGCAAAATCCCCGCCGCCTTCCGCCAGATCAGCGACAACATGCTCACCGGCGTCGACGATCGGCGTGTCCCGCCCAAATACCTCCTCGAAAAAGTTCTCACCCAGGTCAACGCGCTCCTCGCGCAGAAGCCCGAGGACAGCCCCTTCGCTCTTCCCCTGAAGAAATTCCCCGCCTCCATCTCCGCCGCCGACCAGGCCCGCTACCGCGAAGCCATCCTTACCGCCATTGCGAAACAGGTCGACCCCGCCTACCAGCGCTTCGCGAAATTCCTCCAGGGCGTCTATATCCCCGCGGGTCGTTCCGATCCCGGCGTCTGGGCCCTTCCCGATGGCGACGCATACTACGCCTTCCGCGTGAAGCAGAGCACCACCACCGACCTCACCCCCGCGCAAATCCATCAGCTCGGCGTCGATCAGGTCGCGCAGGACGAAGCCGCCATGCTCGTCATCGCGAAAAAGCTCGGCTATCCCACCATCGCCGCGATGCGTACCGCCATCGCCGCTAATCCCAAACTCCACCCCGCCAGCCGCGAGCAGCTTCTCGACGCGTACCGCGCAGATCTCGACAAGATGCGCCCCAAACTCCCCGACCTCTTCGGCCGCCTGCCCAAAGCTCCACTCCGGGTCGAAGCTGTCCCTGCCTTCATGGAGAAAGACCAGGCGCCCGCTTACTACGAACAGGGCACCCCTGACGGCAGCCGCCCCGGCACCGTCTTCGTCAACACCTATGACTACGAGCACCACTCACTCGCCAACGTGGAATCGGTCGCCTACCACGAAGGCCTGCCTGGCCATCACCTGCAGATCTCCATCGCGCAGGAACTCACCGGCCTTCCCACCTTCCGCAAATATCTGCACTACACCGCCTTCACCGAAGGCTGGGGTCTCTACGCCGAGCAACTCGGCAAGGATGTTGGCTTCTATCAGGACCCCTACTCGGACTTCGGCCGCCTCGAAGGCGACATCTTCCGCGCCATCCGTCTCGTCGTCGATACCGGCGTTCATTCCCAACACTGGACCCGCCAGCAGATGGTCGACTACTTCCACGCCCACTCCGGCCTCGACGACGCCACCATTAACGCCGAGTGC
>DASZYN010000188.1:0-1993 GCA_035545435.1 Acidobacteriaceae bacterium
TGCCGGCAGAATGGAACGGGCGGGACCGATCACGGACACGCCAACGTGATGTTTGCCCTGGGAGGACCCGTTGCAGGTGGGAAGGTCTACGGGCGGTGGCCGGGGATGGCTCCGGAACAGCTGTACGAGGGGCGCGATCTGGCGATTACGACAGACTTCCGGCAGGTGTTGGCCGAGGCAGCGGATAAAACGCTGGGCGCGCAGAACCTTGAAGTTGTCTTCCCACACTCCGGGTTGCAGCGGAGGAACTTCCTGAACATTCTTCAAGTATGAGATGAAGGACTCAGCGAGGTTAATAGTCAGCTGAAAAACATGGCTGGGCGCGGGCCGTGCCTTTGTATTGCACCAGAAACGGGGCGTTCCAAAACGGTTTCTGCGACGTTACTTTTGGCTGGAGGTCGATCCGAAACGGGTTGAACTTTCGGCGGGAAAGGTGTCGGCTTCTTGCTGTGGGGTGAACCTGGCCGTCTCCCGGTTTTTGGGGCGAGGGAATTTTGGGGCGAGGGACGTTGAGGTGCACCGTTGCCGTCAGGGTGCATGGTTGAGACCGTCGAGGGCTCCGAAGCGCAGGTTCGGGCGGGGGATATTCACATCTGGATTCCCTCCCAAAGTGCTATTGTGGCGGCAAATACCTGAATGAAATTCTCTGGGAAGATTGCGGCGCGATCTGGCGCGGCACTCGGCTGGGTTCGGGAAGCATCTCTGTGGGGTTTGGGAACGTCTCATGAAGCCTGCGTGGTTCGCCGCTTTCGCAATGCCTCTTCTTTGTACGTCCCTCCTTTACCCGCAAGCCAATCCTGCCAACACCCCTGCAACGAGCGATTCCTCACCCGATGCGAAAGCGGCGGCTGCGATAGCCGCCCAGGACAGCGCTTCGCCCGCGGCACCGTCGCGGCAGGATGCAGAGATCATGGCGAAGCCGGCGGGCAAAGGAGAAGAGCTGGGGGAAGCCGAACTGAAGGCCAGGCTGACCGGGCGTCCATTGTTCCTGCGCGGGCTGTGGCTGGGGCAGGAACTGCACTTCAACATGAACGGAGACCTGGTGGGGCAGTCGCCGAAGGGGTCGTTCACGTTGTGTGGAGTGTTCGTCGATAAAGTGCGCGTCACCAAAAAAACGGTGGAACTGGAAGGCGTTCGCTTTGGAGTTCATTTTGAGGGAGAAGCACCCTGGGAGCAGCAGGCCACGTCGTTCGACCGGATCCAGATCACGCCGAAGAAGAAGCATCAGACGATCGTGATCGACCGGCAGCTGGTGGTCATTCCAAAGAAGAAGAAGGGCCTGTTCGGAATGGGCGGCAAAGAGGACAAGGCTGAGTCCGCGAAGAAGGATGGGACAAAAACCGGGTCGAAAGAAGCCGCGAAAGACGACGAGCAGGAAGTAGCCACGGTCAGGGAATTGCCACCCGGAGCGACCACCTCTCCGGCGGAGTCGGCCGAACATTTGCGGAATGCGCTGAACAAGATTTTTGCGCCGGCTCTGGACGGGAAGATGATCGCGGAGATGCCGGACTACTGGCAGTACTTCTACCAGGCGCAGGACGCGCACAAATCGCTGGTGCCGACCGATGGCAGCCTGGTGCATCCGGGACCGGGTGTGAACGGGCCGAAGATATTGAAGAACGTTGTGCCGGTATCGAACGACTACGCGCAAAAGGCCGAAGTGGCGGGAGTCGCGAGCTACAAAGTGATTCTCGATCCGAATGGCAAAATTCTGGCGGTGGCGGTGTACCGGCCGATCGGGTTCGGCCTCGATGAGAACGCCGTGACGGCAATTCAGAAGTCCACGTTTGCGCCGGCCGTGAAGGATGGAAAGGCCGTTCCTTCGGTGATTGACGTGGCGGTGAACTTCAGGATTTATTCGAAGCGGACCGCGGCTTCAACCGCGGCGGAACCCACCGGGGATCCGAATGCATCGCCGGTGACGGGCAAGCAGTCGATGCCGGGGCTGTACTCGCAGCAGTCGGCCGCAGGGTCGAAGACCCAGGCGCAGAGC
>DASZYN010000189.1:0-2336 GCA_035545435.1 Acidobacteriaceae bacterium
CGTTCGCACAGCTTCAACAGCGTCCACGGCCGCATGCCCTCCGTTGCCACGGGCGCTCTGCTCGCGAACAAGACCATGATGGGCATCGGCGTCTCGGGTGACGGCGACTCCGCCTCGATCGGTATCGGCCAGTTCGTCCACCTCATGCGCCGCAATCTGCCCATGATCTACATCATCGAAGACAACGGCGTCTACGGCCTCACCAAGGGACAGTTCTCCGCGACCGCCGACATCGGCTCGAAACTCAAGACCGGCGTCATCAACGACCTCCCCGCGATTGACACCTGCTCGCTGGCCATTCAGCTCGGCGCCACCTTCGTCGGCCGCTCCTTCTCCGGCGACAAAAAGCAGCTGCTGACGATGCTCAAAGCTGCCATCGCTCACAAGGGCACGGTGATGCTCGACGTGATCTCACCCTGCGTCACCTTCAATGACCATGAAGGCTCGACCCGCAGTTACAAATACATGCAGGATCACGAAGAGCCGGTCAGTGAAGTCGGTTTCGTCCCCAGCTTCGAGGAAATCGACGTCGAATACGATCCCGGCACCACGCTCGACGTCAAAATGCACGACGGCTCCAGCCTCCGCCTCAAAAAACTCCACGAGGACTACAACCCCACCGACCGCGCCATCGCCGTCAAGACACTGATGGAAGCGCACGACAAGGGCGAAGTCCTCACCGGCGTCTTCTACATCGACACGCAGAAACCCAGCTTCACCGACCTGCTCAACCTGGTCGACGAGCCGCTGGCCACCCTGCCTCAGGAACGAACGCGTCCGAGCAGGCAGATCCTCGACGACATCATGTCCCGCCTGAAATAGCAACATCGGCAGAAGCCACACGAAAAAAGAAGGCGCGTCTTTGGACGCGCCTTTCCGTTGTTACGTGCAGACTCAATGCGAACTCGCTGCGTTCATCGACAACGAACGGAGGGGCGAATCACGGCGTTACAATTTGGCTCGGGATACGATGCAGCCGGCATGCAGGTCCATTCTTACGTGAGTGCGTTTCGCCATCCTCGCAGGAACGCCGCCCTGTGAAGATCATCCTTGCGGGAGGGTCTGGACAGGTTGGAACCATTCTGGCCCGGCACTTTCACCAGCATGGTCATAGCGTGGTGGTGCTCAGCCGTAGCGTCCACCAGTCTCCCTGGCGCACAGTGCATTGGGATGGCTCCACTTTGGGTTCGTGGCGCGACGAACTTGATGGCAGCGACGTATTGATCAACCTTGCTGGCAGAAGCGTCAATTGCCGCTATACGGAAAAGAATCGCCAGGAGATCCTCGAATCGCGCGTGCTGCCAACACAGGCCCTGCATCAGGCAGTCGCTACCCTCGAACGACCGCCGGCGGTTTGGCTCAACGCCAGCACGGCAACGATCTATCGCCACGCGCTGGATCGGCCAATGGACGAAACGACGGGAGAATTAGGCGGGAATGAGCCGGGTGCCCCTGACACGTGGAATTTCTCCATTCAGGTGGCGAAGGCCTGGGAGATGACTTTCTTTTCCACGCCGACTCCTGGAACAAGGAAGATCGCACTGCGCAGCGCAATGACCTTCAGTGCGGATCGAGGCGGCGTCTTCGATGTGTTGCTCAGTCTTGTCCGCCACGGCCTCGGTGGGACCAACTTGCCCGGCACGCAATTTGTCTCATGGATTCATGAAGTCGACTTCATTCGTGCGGTTGAGTTCCTCATCGACAGCAGGGAACTGAGGGGCGCATTGAACCTCGCTTCCCCGAACCCTCTTCCGAACCGGGAGTTCCTTCGAGTCCTTAAAAAAGCCTGGGGTGCGCGTGTCGGCCTGCCGACTCCCTCATGGATGCTGGAAATAGGTGCGTTTCTTTTGCGGACCGAATCCGAGTTGGTGCTCAAGAGCCGGCAGGTTGTTCCGGGCCGGCTACTCGAAGCCGGTTTTCAGTTCAGGTATCCAACCTGGACCCAGGCCGCACACGATCTGGTGGCCCGGTGGAGGAACCAGGAGACCCCACTTCAGCAATAGCTAGACGCTGAAACCGGATCTGCTCAATCTTGTTCGCCCCAGGATGTGGAATCCGGCCTTCGCGACGGCTGCACGGGAAATCGCAAAAACAAAGAGGCGCATCCTTCGGACGCGCCTCTTCTACTGGCTAGGCTACTGGCTGGTCCCCTGCCTCTACGCCGCCTTCTCTTTCGCTCCGCTCAGGGTACCGATGATCGCCTTGCTGAATGCCGGAATATCGTCCGGCTTGCGGCTCGTGATGAACTGCCCGTCCGTTGCCACTTCCTGGTCCACCACATTCGCCCCGGCGTTTTTCAGATCGGTTCGTATCGAAGGCCATGAAGTCATCGTCTT